>NZ_JCAJRU010000172.1:0-11238 GCF_059447605.1 Paenibacillus sp. N119s
GTTGACAGACGCGATCCGCAACCAGAAGCGTTACGGTGGCAGACTGGGCGATATTCTTGTAGAGATGGGCTTCATTACAACAGAGCAGCTACAGGAGCAGATTGATAGTGATGAGTCCAAGGAAAGATTAGGCGACATGCTGGTTCGTTCCGGCTATATCTCACCAGAGCAGCTAGAGCGCGCGCTTGAGTTCCAGGCGAAGAGTGGCGGACTGCTCGGCGACATTTTGCTGTCACTGCAAATGCTGGAGCCTGCGGATTTGTACCGCGCGATTGCTACCCAGAACCGAATCGGGCGTATTGGTGAAGAGCTGGCGCTGGACGCGGCGTACAAACTACCCGAGCAAGTGGCCATGGCTTATGGCGTGGTCGTCATCCATCAATATATGAACCGTTATATTGTAGCGGTCAGTGATCCGTTGCCAGAAGAGCGCCGCTTGAGGCTGGAGGAAATTCTGGGTATGCCGGTAGAGCAAGTGCTTGCTACAAAGGAAGAGATGGAGCAACTCTGGGGTAAAATCTACGGTGAAGAAATGATGCAGGAGAGCACGACCGGGCTGTTGGAAAAAGAACCGCACAATTCGGCGCGGACCACCTTTACCAAGGGACAGCTCTGGGTGTTTGCAGCCATGGGAATGATCACATTGCTCGGCCTCTTCTGGAACAGCTGGAAGACAGTGCTGATCATTAATATGATGATCCAGCTTTTTTATTTTGCGATGACGCTTTTCAAATTTGGAATTATCTATCTCGGTTCCCGGCGCGGGGCGCAGCTTCGTTTCACGAAGGAAGAGGTAGACGCTATGGATGAAAAGAAACTGCCGATTTATACGATTCTTGTCCCGATGTATAGGGAAGCGGGCGTGCTTCCGATGTTGTTGCGGAATTTGGAACAGTTGGATTATCCAAAGTCCAAGCTGGACGTACGGCTGTTGATTGAGGAGGACGACATTGAGACGATTGAGCTGTTGCGGGAAATGAAGCTGCCAGCCTATTACACCACATTGGTCGTGCCTGATGGCTTGCCGAAAACCAAACCAAAGGCTTGTAATTATGGACTTATTCGCGCTCGCGGCGAGTTTGTCGTCATTTACGATGCGGAGGATCGTCCCGATGCCGACCAACTTAAAAAGGTGATTGCCGCGTTTGATTCACTCCCTGAAAATTATGCATGTATTCAAGCCAAGCTCAATTATTTTAACAGTACCCAAAATTTGCTGACCCGCTGGTTCACACAAGAATACAGTATGTGGTTTGAATTGCTGCTGCCAGGAATTATGCAGTTAGATACCCCGATTCCGTTGGGCGGTACGTCCAATCATTTTCGGGTATCTGTATTGAAAGATATTAATGCGTGGGACCCCTATAATGTAACCGAGGATGCGGATCTGGGCATTCGTCTGTATAAAGGGGGGTACAAAACGGCCATTGTCGATTCCCGCACATGGGAGGAAGCGAACAGCCGCGTGGGCAACTGGATTCGTCAGCGTTCACGTTGGATCAAGGGATATATGCAGACATGGTTGGTCCATATGCGCAATCCGGTTAAGCTGGTGCGCGAAGTGGGCTGGAAAGGCTTTTTCGGTTTTCAGGTGATGATTCTGGCGACGCCGATGTTGCCGTTGTTGAACCCGATTTTTTG
Organism: Paenibacillus sp. N119s; assembly: GCF_059447605.1. Classification (NCBI taxonomy): domain Bacteria; kingdom Bacillati; phylum Bacillota; class Bacilli; order Caryophanales; family Paenibacillaceae; genus Paenibacillus; species Paenibacillus sp. N119s. Next base: position 1,642 of record NZ_JCAJRU010000172.1, read on the forward strand.
GGGATTGCTTATTTTGTGGTTTGGCTGGGAGCTGTCCTTTATTCCCAAATTGTTCCCGGGCTATGTGTACTACTTGGCAAGCGCGGAATTTTATATCGGTAACTTTCTGTTCGTATTCAGTAATGTGGCCGGCATGTATTGGGTCATCGGGGAACTGGAAGAGCGCGGTGAACGAACATTTTCATACGCGATGGTCAAATATGGGCTACTCTCGCCGTTATATTGGGTACTTATGAGTATAGCTGCGATAAAAGCAGCTTGGCAGCTTATAACCAAGCCGTTCTATTGGGAGAAGACGACGCATGGTCTGACCGATATGCACGACTTGGATGATACCCCGGCACAGTCCTCCTGAATATGAAGAAAGAAGGAGCAAGAATGGAGACAAAAAATCCTTTTTTATCCGTCGTCATTCCCATGTACAATGAAGGCTCGCATCTCGAACGTTCGCTTAAAGTGATTGATGGGGTGCTGTCTGTTGTCACCTCTCGTTATGAGCTTATTATTGTAGATGATGGTTCCAAAGACGATACGTGGCTCAAACTGTCCGAATTGTCCCGTCGTATGCCCTCTTTACTCGCGCTCCGGCTGAGTCGGAATTTTGGTAAGGAGCTGGCGTTGTGCGCAGGTTTGGAAAATGCATCTGGCGATGCGATCATTGTCATGGACGGGGATTTGCAGCATCCTCCTGAGATGATCGGGGAAATGGTGCGTTTATGGCAAAATGAAGGTTATGATTTAGTTGAATGTGTGAAAGAATTTCGGGGAGAAGAGTCTGTTGGCAAAAAGCTCGGAGCTTCTTTGTTCTATGCGACTTTGAATCGTTTGACCGGCTTTAATCTCAAGGATGCCTCCGATTATAAGCTGCTGGATCGAAGAGTGGTGGATGCCTGGATGGCGATGCCAGAGCGTATACCGTTCTTTCGTGGAATGACCGCCTGGCTCGGTTTTCGTAAAACCCAGATTACGTTCCGGGTGGCTCCACGAGAAGAGGGTCCAAGCCGCTGGAGTCCGTTAGGGCTGTTTCGATTGGCCGCGGAAGCGATCGTTTCGTTTTCGACAGTACCTTTGCGGGTAGTGAGTTTAATGGGTCTCATTTTCATGCTGATTTCGGTCGTGTTAGGGATTCAAACCTTGATGCACAAAATAACGGGTGACGCGGTGACCGGGTTTACCACTGTCATTTTACTGCTTTTGATTATCGGCAGTGTACTCATGCTGTCGATCGGAGTGGTAGGAGAATATATTGCCGCCATATATCACGAAGTCAAAGCCAGACCTCGTTATCTAATTGCAGACAAACGGGCGAATGCTGAGCGATTGTGGGTGGATAGGGAGTTTAATCAACATGATCAGACGTTCGTATCTAAAGTATCCAATCATTAAATACGGTATTGTCGGGCTGCTGGGTACAGGCATTCACGTCGGTGTGCTTGTGCTACTGGTGGAGCTGTTTGCGATACCTGCGGTAACGGCTACTACAATAGGGTTTATAGTTACGTTGCTCGTTTCGTATGTGCTGAACCGAAACTGGACGTTCGAGCCGACTGGCGAGGGAAGCCGGACTCAGTTTCTTAAATATGTATTGGTCTGTACCTGCGGCTTGCTTTTGAATGCTGGTCTCATGTACGTAACCATTCACTGGATCGGTTGGTCGTATCTAATCGGTGAAGTCCTAACTACCATCATCGTGCCCATTCATAATTATATCTGGAATCGCTATTGGATCTTCTCCGTTCCGCAACAGCGTCAGAAAGAGGTTTAATGATCGTAAAGAAACATGGAAAGTTGCTGTCGTTGTTTGCTAGTATTACTGCTTTAGAACTGGCAGTAGGTATTTATTTTGCATGGCATCTGGGTTATATGCATACCGATGCGCTCAGTCGAGTGGCTAATGCATTTTATGTGCTGTATAGCCGTGACCCACATTTGGGTGCTATCGGTTTTGTATGGAATCCGCTACCGAGTTTGATGGAACTTATTGTGCTGTTGTTCTATCCTTTGTTTCCCGCACTCGCTTCCCACGGGCTGGCAGCAGTGATTGTGAGCAGCCTGTTTGCTGGGGCGAGCGCAGCATTATTGTACGGGACGGGAAAAGAACTAGGGCTTCACGGTGCAACCAGTTTGCTGATTGCGCTGTTATTTTCACTGAATCCTTTTATGTTTCTGTTCGGCTTCAACGGCTTGAGTGACTCGCCCTATATCTTTTTTATCCTGCTGACAGTGAGTCGATTCTGTATGTGGCTTAAGGATCGCAAGGCGGCGAATCTGATCGTATCCGGTTTTGCGCTTGCATTGGCCTTTTGGGTTCGCTATGAAGCAGTCCCGCTAGGTGTTGCGATGGCTGTAGGCGTATTGCTGACGATTCTTTCTCTGCATCGGTGGCGTACAAACAGAGAGAAGGGTAGAACGCAATTGTCTTTAAAAGAGCGCCTGTACAAAGTTGAAGCGACATGGCTTCTATTATTGCTGCCGCTAGTCTTTTCCGGGTTACTATGGCTCTTTTTTAACTGGATTATCATGGGCGACCCGCTTTACTTTTTACGCTCGCAATATTCCAATTCCTCACAATCAGCGGCTTTGCTGGAGGATCAACGCTTTGTGGAAATGTTTGCCCACCCTGTGCTGATGCTAAAGTTTGTCGGGCAACGAACCTTATGGTATGCGGCTCCGTTGATTGCTGTTTTGCTTATACGTCTATTGGACAAACGTCTGTGGAGTTGGAGTACGTTAACGTTGCTGGCTATTTTTTTGTCGGTACCTGGACTGCAGCTCTTGTTAATGTTTAAGCATTCTTCGTTTGGCTGGTTCCGATATTTTATGTATGTATTTCCGATTACAGTTGCTTGGCTGCCATATGAGCTCAGTTTATTGAAGGGAAAAATGCGTGGGATCGGAATCTCACTGGTAACGGTAGGAATGTTGCTAACAGCAGGCTTGTTATCCTACGCACTGACGAATCCCACGATTGCGGCTGATGAACATAGCTATCTGACGCATAGCGGCAATGAGAGCTATGATCGGCAAGTGATTGAACGGAAAATAGGGCCGTGGCTGGATGAACATTATGGTTCGTCGCTCATTTTGACAGATTCTTATACAGCCTATCCGATCATTTTGAGCAGTAAAATTCCGAAGAAGTTTATGATCACGAGTGATTATGATTTTGGAAAATCTTTAATAAATCTCCCTGCTTCCAAGGTGGACTATGTTTTGGTTACACGCTTGGTGGAAGGGGTACCGCTGGATCAGGTGAACCGGAACTATCCTGATCTGTTTGAAAAGGGGGCGCCATGGGCCACGTTGGTGCATGACTTTGACGGAGAGTGGCGATTGTACAAAATAGAGCATGCAGAAACGCAATAATTTATTGCGTTTTACTGCGTCGTAGCGGAGAAAGGAGGTAGCTGTGGGGCGTGAGTTCCTTACAGCTGCACCACCGCAACAAGTTTGAGGGGGAACGAGAGGAATGTCCTTTCGCAAATGGTCTGCAAGCAGATGGATGGGTATCGGTCTGTTTGTGTTTATACTTGCATTGGAGCTGTCTGCGGGCATTTATTTCAGCTATGTTCTGGGATATATGCACACAGACGCGCTCAGTCGGGTAGCTAACGCATTTTATGTGCTGTATAGCCGCGATCCACATCTGGGTGCCATCGGATTTATCTGGAATCCACTACCCAGTCTGCTGGAAATGGTGATTCTAGTGCTGTATCCGATTTTTCCGGCATTAGCCTCCTATGGATTGGCTGCTGTTATTCTGAGTGCTACCTTTGCTGCTTTGACCGCAATGCTGCTATATCGGGCGGGTGTCCGAACAGGGCTTAGCTCCAGGATGAGCTTGCTGTTGGCATTGCTGTATGCACTGAATCCGTTTGTTCTACTGTTTGGTGCCAACGGTTTGAGCGATTCGTTATACATATATTTTATTATGATGACGGTGATTGAATTTGCCCTATGGCTCAAGGATCGTATGACGGCAAGTCTGATTGTTTCTGGATTAGCGCTCGCCATGGCGTTCTGGACTCGCTATGAAGCGGTACCTCTAGGCGTGGCCATGGCTGTAGGCGTAGTCTTGGCGACCTTATTTCTTCATCGCAACTTGGGTAGACGCGAACTGGTCTGGCGGGAAAAGCTGTATAAAGTCGAGGCAACCTGGTTACTGCTTCTGCTCCCTGTGGTCTTTTCCGGGCTGTTGTGGATTTTCTTTAACTATCTCATTATGGGAAATGCTCTTTATTTCTTGAATTCAGAGTATTCGAACACAGCCCAATCGGCAGAATTGCTCAATGATGATAAATTTGTAGAGATTTTTTCCAATCCGCTGGTAGCCTTGAAGTTTATTGCTTCCAAAACCATCTGGTATTCTGTGCCGTTGTTTGCTATTCTGTTCATTCGTCTGTTGAGTGGACGCTTATTCCGGTGGGGTACCTTGATTATTTTATTATTGTTCCTATCTGTACCGGGCTTGCAATTTTTACTTATGATGAAGCAATCCTCGTATGGTTGGTTTCGCTATTTTATGTACATATTCCCAATTACTGTGGCCTGGTTGCCTTATGAGTTGAGCCAGCTTCAGGGACGATGGCGGAGGGCGGCCTTTGGTCTAGTGTCTGTCAGTCTGCTACTTACTGCTGGATTACTGTCCTATGCGTTGACTCGCCCGGATATTGCACCGGATGAGAACAGCTTTCTCACACGTACGGGGAATGTGAACTATGTGAGACAGGAATCAGATCGTAAGATTGCCGTCTGGCTGGACCAGCATCTGCCAAAGTCGACCATTATGACTGATTCGGCTTCAGCCTATACGATGATCGTCTACAGCCAATATCCCAAACGCTTTCTGATCACCAGTGATTATTCGTTCAATAAGGCATTAAGTTATCCGCAGGACAATCATGTGGACTATATCCTTGTACCTAAGATTATGTCAGGCATGCCACTGAGTAAGATCAATATGGTATATCCGAATTTATATGAACATGGGGCCCCATGGGTTCAGCTTGAACGTGAGTTTAATGGCGAGTGGCGCCTGTATAAAGTGCTGCCTAAATCATTAACTACAACTAAAGGATCTCCATCGACGGAGACGACGACAAATCCCTGATGTGCATAACAACAATCCCCGAAGCCCAGTCCCTTCGCTTGATGCGGTGAGAAAGGCTGCGGGGATTTTTTTGCCTGATTAGTGCCCTTTAAGCGGTAGCCACGCCAGTACATCCTGAATTTTCGCGTCCCAATATCCCCATTCATGAGCTCCAGGACCTTCTTCATAGGTCAGCGGAACTCCAAGAGAGTTGCATGTTTCACGAAAAGTCTGATTTCCTTTATATAAAAAGTCCTCTGTACCGCAGCATTGGTAGAGTCGGGGGAGTGAGGTCCCCGCGGTGGCATGACGTTGTAGCAGCTCCAGTAAGTCGTGATCCGTTCCACGTATTTCATCTGGCCCAAAAATGTTAAGCCATTCCGCTGGACTCATAGCATTTTGCATAGGATCGGTGCGGGATGCGTGTAAATCCATGACGCCCGACAGACTGGCAGCGGCTGCAAAGCGGTCAGGATGCTGAAGTGCCAGTTTGAAAGCCCCATATCCACCCATAGAAAGCCCGGCTACGAAATTGTCTTCACGCTTGTCGGACAGAGGGAAGAATGAACGGGCCAAAGCTGGCAATTCTTCACTGATAAAGGTCCAATAAGCTGCCCCTTGCTCCATATTCGTATAGAAACTCCGATGCACCTGAGGCATGACGACGGCAAGGCCCATAGAGGCAACGTAGCGTTCAATGGAGGTTCGGCGCAGCCAGGTTGAATCATCGTCCGACAGACCGTGCAGTAAATACAGGGTCGGGTGTGGCCCTGTTCCCTGCTTGCCCTCCATTCCAATCTGTGAACGAGTTGCCTGCGGAAGAATGACATTCATAGATGTGCTTAGACCAAGAACTTCCGAATAAAACTGACATTGAATAAGAGCCATAAGAAAACCTCTTTTCCTAGGGTTATGTGATCTCATTGACCTGTTTCTGCTTACAACTGATTACTCATTCAGTATACTATGACCTGTCCAAATATACATATCCAAGTGAATGGCTAGGCATTAAGTCCCGTTTCTTATTTATCCTACATTAGGAGGGGGTATGGTTATATGGGACGATTTTTTTAATTTAGGGGCTATTTGGGTTTGATTTCTGGTAAAGTGTTTAAAAAAAGATTGATGAATCCAATCTGAGGGAGGAATTTATAGCATGGGGAAAAAGTTAAGAACCACAATTACAGGTGTACTGAGTACAGGTCTTATTCTTAGCGCATTCAGCGCAGCGGCAGCTGCTCCTCAAACTACAAGCGGCCATTGGGCAGGAGATCAGGTGCAACGCTGGTCAGCTACAGGGCAATTGAGTGGAGCGGTAAAACCGGATGCAGCGATCACACGCGCAGAATTTATCGTGCTTTTGAATCGCAGCTTGGGAACGTTCACGCAGGAGACTCCAGTGGTGACAGACGCAACGTATGGAGGCAGTGTGAAAGTCAACGGTAATGGAAGCAGAACGTTCACAGATGTTCCGGCATCCCACTGGGCATACAACGAACTGACAAATGCCGTGAATGCAGGTTACATAAGCGGCTATGCAGGTAACAAGCTCAAACCAAATGGTAAGGTAACACGTCAGGAAGCAGCTGCGATTATTGGCAAAGCTATTGGGCTGACTGCGGGTAATGCAGCAGATGTTACTAAATTCATTGACTCCGACAAAATCGGATCCTGGGCGAAGAAAAGTGTAGCGGCAGCTGCGGAGCAAAAAATCATCAACGGTTATCCGGATGGTAAATTCCAGCCACTGAAGCCACTGACTCGTGCAGAGGCGGTTGCTATTCTGGATGCTGCATCCGGTTACAACCTGAGCCCTGTTGATAATCTGACGACGACTCCTGGTGGAACGGTAACAGATTCCACATACAGTAACGTGACAGATTCCACTTATGGTAACACGTCCACAACTTCTGGAACTGAAACAGGAGGTAGCAGCACTAGTACTAGCACAAGCACAGATAGTACGACTACGACTGCTACGGACAACGCTACAACAACAGAGACAAGCACCAACACAAACACAACTACGACTGCGGACAACACTACAGACACAGCTGCGGGCGCTACTTCAAGTACACTGAAAGTCAACGATGTGTACGATGGTGAAGGTACGATTACAGGGACAGCTAAAGCTGGTTCCACAGTAACTGCCTATTCCAACGATCTGCCTATCGGCAGTGCAGTAGCCAAAGATGACGGCACATTTAGCATCAGTGTGCAAACTCAAAAAGCGACAGTTAGACTGGTGATTAAAGCTAAAGATACAGACGGCCATGAAAGTGAGCCTGTAGAAATCTCGGTTTTGGGTAAACGTAGCGAATAATATAGCACGACAAATCCCCCTTCACTCTGGCTGGAACCAATCCAGTCAGTAGTAAAGGGGGATTTTTTCGTTTATTCGCTTATGCCGTCTTCCACGATAGGTTTCTCCGGTTCGTGTGTTTGTGGGTCAGACGATGTGCTCCCACCGTAACTGGCTATAATGCGTTGCTGCGCTCGGTACGTATCGCGGCTGATCCGGGTGCGCTCGACAGTTTTTCCATTTACCTTTTTTACTCGGAATGTTTCTACTACATATCCTTCTTTGCCCTGTCGAATGACCTGATAGAAGCCAGGGGATAGTGAGTCATCACGTATTCTTTTTACTGGTATAGGGAGTACACGAACGGTGTGAGATTCAAGTTCATACGAAATATTCGATGGAAATGTACCAAAAATTTTAACAGTCAGCGTTCGATTTTGAACCGCAGCACGCAGGAGTAAATGTTTACCGGTATTATTTCTAAAACGAAAATTAATAGACCCTGTAGCAAAAGTCGCATCCTGACCTTTGGGCAGGTAGCTGACTGGTAAGGAATGGTTGCGGCGCTCGACAATGTCCAGGCCGACTCGCAGCGCTGCATTATAGACTGTGCTGGACACCTGGCAAATTCCACCGCCAATGCCGGACTCCAACCGTCCGTTGACGATCACTGGAGCCTCGCGAAAGCCATGAGTACGTTCAGCCTTGGCAATCACTTGGCCGTAGTCGAATATGTCACCCGGTTTGAGAATCGTACCATCGACGGCGCTTGCCGCCGAATTTACGTTATACACACGCCCTTCCGAGCTGCTACCAAGACTGGTGGAAAACTGGGTGATTTTTCGCTCAATGCCTTCACTGCGCAGACTGTCGACCGTAATTTTCGGTTCCAGTTGGTAGAACGGCAATTCCACTCGGATCGGCTTTTCGGAAGCCGTAAAATCCCTGGGGAGTGCCTTGTTCACTGCAACGTCCAGTTTGGGCCAATCCAGACGCCGGGTAGAGCGCCCCGGAATATACCGAACCTGATCGTTTGCATCAATCTGACGTACTGCATTGACAGGCATGCCGTATCGCTGCTCCTCCCAATCCGCTCCAAACTTCGATTTTAAAAATTTCTCTTGCCGGAAAGGTGTGATAGGCCATTCTTTCTCGAAGCTAAAACGTGTCTGCGCACGAGTCCATACATGCCCTGCGCCGAGTGCCTTTACCGCGTACCGGAAGGCATCCGCTTTATAGTCAATCCCTGCTTCCCCGAGTGTTAGCTTTATATCCTGTGCACTGCTGTCGCTGTCCGTGAGGAGCAGAGGACGCTGCTTCAATTCATCCAGTTTTTTCTCCACTAACTGGAGAGCCATTGTTTTATCCATGCCTCCTACGTTGACGCCTCCAACCTTCACTCCCGCTGGCAGGGTTTGTCTGTCGGCGTACAGATGAAGTCCTCCCCACAGTATTGCCAGCGCCAGAATCCCAGACCATAACCAGATGACAGATAAATGAATTTTTTTCATAATGCAGATGTCTCCTGTCTGATAAGCTTGATAGCGTATTCGTGTGCCACAATATTCATATATATGTGCCAAAAGCAGAAAACTTTCGGTACTATTTAGGTAACAAATTTGTTACAATGATAAACGGTATGATGAAATACAGAAGTTTTTAAAGGAAATGCATGGAATATGTCGAATGGATATTAGGTTATGCGTAATATGATTAAGCAGCGGGAAGTGATCGAGTGATTGAAATGCAGGATGTGTGGAAGACCTATACGAACGGGACCCACGCACTTCAAGGAGTATCGGTTAGAATTGACCGTAATGAATTTGTATACGTAGTCGGCCCGTCTGGAGCGGGGAAATCGACTTTTATGAAGCTTATTTATAGAGAAGAAGTACCGACCAAGGGGCAAATTTCGGTCAATGGTTTTAATATCGGAAAGCTCAAGCAGCGCAAAATTCCCTATGTTCGTCGCAACATCGGAGTCATTTTTCAGGATTTCCGACTTTTGCCACGTTTGACAGCTTATGAGAACGTGGCTTTTGCGATGGAAGTTATAGAGGCTCCGAAGAAGCTGATCCGCAAGCGGGTTCCAGAAGTGCTCGAATTGGTTGGCTTGAAAGAGAAAATGCATCGTGAGCCTGCCCAGCTATCCGGTGGGGAGCAACAGCGTGTAGCGATTGCACGGGCGATCGTGAATAACCCCTCG
>NZ_JCAJRU010000173.1:0-11206 GCF_059447605.1 Paenibacillus sp. N119s
TACGGCATAGGTGGGCGTGCCTACAATGACCTCAATACCAGCCTTATGCATAGCGTCCAATACCCGATCCACAGAGGTAAAATCAAATACTCCGTTCTGCGGTTCATGTGTACTCCAAGTGGATTCGGCAATCCGCACTACATTAATTCTCGCATCCTTCATCATTTGGATATCTTGGTCCAAACGGTCATAAGGCATATATTCATCATAATAAGCAACACCGTACAATAGCTTTTCCATCGAGTCGTCCTCCAATAAGTTTAAAGCTCCCTGATTACAATATGGTACCGCTTCCAAAAATACTATATATAATCGATTTTTTTAAGTAAAAGCATGTAGCAGAACACTTGTAAGCGCTCTTTTATTATAGCTAAATGTTAGGTACAATGAGATTGTCTAAGCGGTGTAAAATTTGCCCTAATCGAAGGTGATCTGATGATATTAAATCCAGATGTCGATCCAGCTCTATTTCATGATTGCCAATGGCTGCCCATTATCGACTGGAATGTGAAATTTTTTGGCGCTCATATTCATCGGGTTAAAGCGGATTGGTGCATGCCTGAGGAGTCTCATATTGGTTTTGAAATTGCACTCATTTTGGAAGGTCGTCAGGAAACCATTATGGAGAATAACGTATACTCGGTTGGAAAGGGTGATATTTTAATGATTCCGCCGGGATTTAAGCATGTGAGTCAGTGTGTATCCCCGGATGGAATGTATTATTTTAGCACCCATTTTAATGTCGATGATCCACTGTTCCGTCAAGAAATGATTAAGAATAATCAGCTCTTTTTCCCGGCAGGCACTGAAACCAATACCAAGCTGCAAAAGGTCGTCCATAGCTGGATCAGCATGGTGCGTGAGAGCGGAGAATATACGACAGCGGACCGCTTTCGCATGCAGATTGCCTTGTTCGAGCTGTTCGGGATATTCTCGCAAATGATCTCTACGGGATTGGAGCCCAGAATTGCACCTTCATCCGTTCAATATGCCAAAGCCATTATGGAAGCCATTCAATCGAGGTTCAAGCCTTATCGGGAGGATGAATCTGGCGAGCAGACGTTCCGGCTTGAAGATGTGGCGGCTTCCCTCGGGATCAGTCCAGGCTATGCCCAGGAAGTGTTCCGCAAAGTTTACGGCTATTCGCCACGTCACTATCTATCGGAGACCAAGCTACATGAGGCCAAGGTACTGATCCAGCAGTCCAATCTGCCGCTGAACAAGGTAGCTTCCCTGCTGGGGTACTCCAGTCTGGCTCATTTCAGCAGACAATTCAAGCGCTGGACAGGCGTCAGCCCGCTAAAATACCGCCAGACGTTAAAACCGATTACGGATGAGCAAAGAAGCTACACGTAGGTTATCCTTCAAATCACAGCCTGATATCTCCTATGTGCTGATGTACCACATACATCATCCCTATCAGGAATACGGCCAATCCCAAATACCCGATGCCGAATTTCCAGCGTGATGCTGCGGGGACTTCGTAATATTTATCATTTTCAAATGGAATATAGTCAATCTCACACAGCAATCTGAGCTGGTATGCATCCGGTGTCGGTATATGTTCTACCCCGTTCAGCCATACATTTTGGACAAGACACTGCTGCGGCAACAGAAGCGTATGCTCCACATCCAGACTTTCCATATATACTGTTACGTATTGCTGCCCCTCCAGATCTGAGTAGGTATTAAAGGATAGTCTGCGCGTATGCTCCGGTCCAGGCAGCGGATATCCTTGTCCATATAAATGCTGTACGTCAACTACTGGCTTCTGTAATAACGATTGGATTTTGACGTCTTCTTTATTGCGTTTGACATATTTTTTGTATAAATCATAGGCAAATAGCGCCCAAATAAAGAAAAATAAAATGGATTTCAAATACACAATTACTACAATCCCACCCAATAAGCCCACCAGCCATAACCAGCGTGTCACTGCTGTAGAAATCCGTCCACCGTCGAGTGGATGAATCGGCAGCAAATTAATCAGATTCAGGAAAAAACCGACATATGCCAGCGCATATAGTAGCGGACTGTCTGTTGAATAGGCTCCTGCGTATACCGCCATAGCTCCAACTGTGCCCAATAGCGGCCCGCCCATAGCCACATACGCCTCTGTCTGGGCATCCAAGGGATGGCGTTTCATGGTAATCAGTGCCCCGAGAAAAGGAATAAATAACGGCGTCGACACCGGAAGCCCCTTGCGCTTGGCAGCCAATACATGCCCCAGCTCATGCACAAATAACAGCAACACGAATCCGACCGCAAATCCCCATGGGTATATAATCGCATACGCGCCAATCGTAAACGCCATAGAGATCAGCGCACCACCAAATTTACTGAATTTTAAAAGAGCAAGCAACGACTTGCCTTTCAGCAAGAGCAATGCTGCTGCACTACCAAGATACCATTTGGATGATTCGGATTTGGAATCGGTCTTATTGTCTTCTTTTTGCAAAAGTACCCGTCTCCTTTCTCTATCACTTCCATTGTATCCTGCAATGTGCAGCTTGTAAAAACTTCTCTAACTCACAGATAAGCGAACTGGGGAAGCCATGTAACGCGCTGGGTGTCCATAAGCAAGAAGAAGGACTGCCCGACATATAATATAGCTGTAGCCACCTGGCAGACTTTGGTTCAATGACGGACCAAGGCCTGCTTTTTTTCTGTCCTCTCTCCTTGTTCGTAAAGTTGCATTCCGTACTCAAGTGTCCTTCCCCCTGTCTGTTCTGTTATCATGTAGAAAACGGAATAACTCAGGAAAGGATTACGAACCATGAGTTTTGAACTTACCCGGCGAGCGATCAGACAACTATGCAGTCAATCTGCTTACGACGACGGGGATGCCTATTACCGGGCCAAAAAGGTGGCCTTTACACAGATAGATCATAATGAAGGTGTGTACGAAGCTACAGTCAAAGAAAGCGGCTTTTATGCGGTTGCTGTATTGATTTGGCCCAACGGAAACATACGCGCCGAATGCACCTGTAGCTCATTTCAGACCATCGGACGATATTGCAAACATATTGCCGCTGTTCTCCTTAACGCCTATGATATGCGGCGTGGAAAAAGTGTGTCCGTACGTTCCTATGTCTCCAAACTTCATCCCGGCACTGCTCCCGATCCAGCAGGAAGTATAGGTTCAGACGAGATGTACACATCTACAGATGACCCAAATGAACACACAACCAGAATGTCACGGTCCTCTGGCATTACACAAGGCGATCTCCATTTAACCGACAGTATGTTAAAACTATTCGGGCGCAAGAGACCGCTTCGCAGCACACCTGCGCTGCTGGATACTCGCGCAATTCTGGATTTTCAGTTTGTTATCCGTCCGTTTGCCTACGGTTACCAAAAATACATGTTTGGCGTGGAAATGAAGGCCGGGCCCAAACGATTATACATCGTTCAGAAAATCCGCCCGTTTCTGGACAGTATCGACCGCGGAGATAGCTATATGTTCACGAAAAGCTTCACCTACGAGCCTGAGCTATACCGCTTCCGAATTGAACATGACGCGATTCTACAGCAATTATCCCAGGTATGCTACCAGGAGCGCATGATTCGGGAAACCTCAGGCACGTATTCATCCTCCGGAAGTCATATGAGCGGCGAGCGAATGCTTCTCATTCCGCCTGCGGCTTGGGATAAGCTGCTCCCCTTGCTGACAGCAGCGCAAGGTGTCTATTTTGAAATTCACGGAAACATGAGCGAGGGTATTCCCCAGTCTGATCTAATGCTTCCGCTGCAATTTGAATTTGATGAGACCGAAGCCACAAGTGAAGGCTATCAGCTAAGTATTCAAGGATTGGATGACTTGACCGTCATGGAGGACTACGGTGTCGTCATTGCCGATGGCAAGCTTGTCAAGCAGAAGGCTGATTCCATACGGCGTTTGTCCGAGCTGAAACGGATGGTCGAAGTACATCACAGACGAAAAGTTCAGATTGCGCCAGAGCAGATGGAAGCTTTTATGGATAAGGTCGTGCCTGGGTTAATGAAGCTCGGACGTGTCCATATGACACGTGCTGTCTCAGAGCGAGTCACACAGCAGCCGCTGAAAGCCAAGCTGTATCTGGATCGGGTAAGAGACAAGCTGCTGGCAGGACTAGAATTCCAATATGGGGATATCATCATCAACCCATTGGAAACAGATGCACGAACACCAGGTAACGACCGCATTTTGATACGTGATGGGGAACAGGAGCAGCGAATTTTGGAACTGATGGAGCATAGCTCCTTTGCCAGAACAGACAGCGGATATTTTATGGAAGATGAAGATGCAGAGTATGACTTTTTGTACCATACGGTTCCACAATTGGAAAAGTTGCTGGATGTCTATGCCACAGGTGCAGTCAAGGCGAAAATTAATAATACACTGCCTGTCCCAAGAATACGGGCGGAGTGGGATGAACGCACGGATTGGCTTGAATTTAAATTTGATATTGAGGGTATACCGGAATCGGAAATTCGCAAGCTGCTCCAATCGTTGGAAGAAAAACAGAGATATCACCGTCTGCCGAATGGTGCCTTGCTGCCGCTGGAAACAGAGGAATACAAGGAATTAATTCGGTTCATGAACGAAACAGGTATCCGCAAAAGCGATCTGGATGCAGCGCAAATTCGAATCCCGGTTACGCAGGGTCTGTATTTAATTGATCCTAATGATCATGTGAAAAACCTGACCTTGGGTAAAACCTTTCGCCAATTATTAGAAAATATACGCAATCCTGATCATCTCGACTTTCCCGTACCCGGCACGCTTGCTCCAATCTTGAGGGATTATCAGGTCTACGGTTTTCAATGGCTCAAGACCTTGGCACATTACCGTTTTGGGGGCATTTTGGCAGATGATATGGGGCTGGGCAAAACACTGCAAAGCATTGCCTTCCTCGTCTCCGTATTGCCAGAGATTCGCAGTCAACAGCTTCCAGCCATGGTCGTATCCCCTGCATCGCTGGTGTACAATTGGCGGAATGAACTGGAGAAATTCGCCCCGCATATCCGCGTCATTATTGCCGATGGCAGCCCTGAAGAACGGGGCCGGATTATACGGGATGCTGCCAGTTATGACGTTATTATTACTTCCTACCCGCTGCTGCGGCGCGATGCAGATATGTATAGTAAGCCATCGTTTCATACGCTTATTCTGGACGAGGCACAAGCGTTCAAGAATCATGCCACTCAGACGGCACAGGCTGTTAAGGATGTACAAGCCCGCTACCGCTTTGCCCTGACAGGAACACCGATCGAGAATACGCTGGAAGAGTTGTGGTCCATCTTCGACGTTGTATTTCCTGCGCTATTTCCCGGCGGAAAAAGAGCGTTTCACAACCTGCCTCGAAACGTGATTGCCAAGCGGGTTCGTCCGTTCCTGCTGCGCCGTCTGAAAAGCGATGTTCTTAAGGAACTGCCGGAAAAAATCGAATCCGTGCAGGTATCACGGCTTCTGCCGGAACAGAAAAAGCTATACACGGCTTATCTGGCCAAGCTACAGCATGAAACGTTGAAGCATCTCAACGAAGAAGGCTTTCAGAAAAACCGGATCAAAATCCTCGCAGGTCTAACCCGGCTTCGTCAGCTCTGCTGTCATCCGGGGTTGTTCATCGAAGGATATACAGGCAGCTCAGCCAAATTCGAGCAACTGCTGGAGATTGTTACAGAATGTCTCGGCTCCGGGAAGCGGATGCTCATTTTCTCACAGTTCACTACGATGCTCCAAATGGTCGGACGCGAGCTTTCTCGCGAAGGGGTTCCCTACTTTTACCTGGATGGACAGACTCCCGCCCCCGAACGGGTCGAGCTGTGCAGTCGCTTTAACGAAGGAGAACGCGAGCTGTTCCTGATTTCCCTCAAGGCAGGAGGTACAGGTCTGAACCTCACCGGCGCGGATACCGTTATTCTGTATGACCTGTGGTGGAATCCCGCTGTAGAGGAGCAGGCTACCAACCGCGCACACCGAATGGGTCAGAAAAAAGTGGTGCAGGTTATTCGGCTCGTCGCCCAAGGTACGGTAGAGGATAAAATGTATGAGCTACAGCAAAAAAAGAAAAACCTGATCGACCAGGTCATCCAGCCAGGGCAAGAAAGCCTTTCAGCACTGACCGAGCTGGAGATTCGTGAGTTGCTCATGATCTAAACAGCTCTTCCACAATTATTTTTATGATTCTGAAAATTCAAATACCAAAAGGTCCAATGAGGGTGGAAATCTTCCCGCATTGGACCTTTTCTTGTTCCATATGTGATTGTACTGTACTGCTCAAACTGATTCATCCTGTTTGAGCACTCTAGGTTCAATGGGAACCAGATTAGATTCAATCTGGGCGCGTTGAGGCTCGTACCATTCAGGCAGCATCAGCTTGCGTCCCAACTCATGCAGCTCCTCATCCACGGTAAATCCGGGTGGATCGGTTGCGATCTCGAATAAAATACCACCTTGCTCGCGGAAGTATACGGCATTAAAGTATTGGCGATCTACAATGCCACTGGTCCCAAAACCATGCTGGCGAACCCATTCGTTCCATGCCTGATGTTCTGTATCATCCTGCGCGCGCCACGCAATATGGTGAACCGTACCGGCGCCGCCATTCCCCCACGGTACATCTTTGACCGGAATGTCGATCAGATTGCCCAAATCCCCAGTCGTCTGATAACGGATATAGCCTGCATCTGCGTCTTCTCCGATGAGCGTCATGCCCAGAACGTTCTCCAGCACGCTTTGGGTATGTTTGGAATCCGCACTATAGAGCACGGCTCCTCCAAAACCCTTGATCGCTTTATCTGTAGGCACGCCTCCGGCTGTCCATGTGTTCACTGGCCCTTTTTCCCGCTCCACCAGCTCCATATGCAAGCCCTCATTGTCTCGAAACTGGATAAATGACTCGCCAAAACGAGTAGCTTTTGTGAAGGACACCTTCAAGCTGTGTAGACGGTTCTCCCAGTAATCCAGCGAGCCCAGCGGCACGACATATGTCGTAATCCCGACCTGTCCGCCTCCAATCTTGCCTCTGCGTGTACCCGGAGCCGGAAAAAAGGTAATAATCGTGCCCGGGCTGCCTTCTTCATTTCCAAAATACAAATGGTATACTTCTGGAGCGTCAAAGTTGATTGTCTTTTTGATCAATCTCAAACCAAGCACACCTGCGTAAAAGTCAACATTGCCCTGCGGATCGCCTGCAAAGGACGTAATATGGTGGATTCCAGCGGTTTTCAAAGACATCTCAGTCACTCCTTAATGAACATAATGATTTACAAAATCTCAAAATGCATTGTAGCTAACAAACTGTCCAACGGGCTTGCGGTACCCTCTTGCCCGCTGACCCGATTCGTCCTCTTTCCCCAGGGTGATCATCATCACAGGCACAAATTGCTCTGGAATATTCAATACCTCCTGCACCTTCGCCGGGTCAAAACCGATCATCGGACATGTATCCCAGCCTTTGTCCTTGGCAATCAACATCAATTGCATAGCCGACAGGCTGGCATTACGGATCGCTTCTTCTCTTTGGAAGACAGGTCCCCGCTCGCGATAAAACTGAGTCACCGATTCTACTGTGCTATCATATTCCTGCTTGCTCAGGACACCCAAGTTCAGGAACCCTTCGTTGAGATCAGCTACCTTGGTATAAGCCTCTGTATCACCCAGCACTATAATAGTGGCCGAAGAGGTTAATATTTTATACTGCTTACTTGCCTCATCATGCAGTCTTTGTTTGATCTCTGCATCCTGCACGACGATATAACGCGCATGCTGTAAATTAAAAGCCGATGGAGCAAACTTCACCAGCTGGAATATTTCTTCCAGTTCTTTTGCATCTATAGTAACATCAGGAATAAATTTAGAAGCCGATCTTCTCTCTTGAATAACATTCACCAGTTCGCTCATATTCAGGTCCACTCCTTGATATTATTTTCAAATAAGTTATCTTTAAATTAAGAATATATCTTTCGTTGTTTTCTGTCAAGTAAAACTATAAAAGTGTTATATAAGGGCTTCACCAGCCCTTTACAGATCGGTTGACCGTATCCTCATCGTAATCGCTTCGCGTTGCGCTTTGGTTAAGTTCTTGAAGACCAGCTCATACGAATGATCGATCATGCTATACAAATCGTCCAACGGGAAGCTGTCATCAACCTCTACCGTATTCCAATGCTTTTTGTTCAAATGATAGCCTGGTTTAATTGCCTTGTTCTGCTGACGCAGGTTTTCCGCAATGACCGGATCACATTTTAAGGATACATGGCTAATACCATCTTTTTTAGTCAGGAGGGCAAACATCTTGCCCCCTACTTTGAGTACTAGGGGATCAGCACCAAATGGATAATCCTTAACGGCCTCTTTTTGACTCAAACCATAGGCTACAATTTTCTCAAACACCAGCCTTCTCTCCTCTGTTCCAAGTTGTTTGTTCTACCAATCTACCTAATTGCGCCCTATTATATCATCTTCATACGCTCCATATACACTAAGTCCGTGCTACATTTAGGGGAACTGTGCTAAAGGTAGCGCCTATTTTAAATTTAGGGTAAGAAAAACTACCGTATTACATTCATTCAGCCTCACGACTCCTTTATTTTCAGAGCTGGATCTTCTCAAGCTCATCGATTACGATTTATCATGAGGCGGCATCTGACGATGCTGCCTTTTTTGCTTTTAAAGTCATGGAATTTTCATGAAAATAAAAGCATTTTCCTCTTAATTCACTTCATCCCCCTTTAATCATCCATGTAAAAGAGTGTTTTATTTATATAAGCTTATAGGGAAGAGAAAGCTGTTTTAAGCGGCGAAAAATAAATAAAGGAGATTTTTTTCGTGAACTCAAACACTGCTCTTATAAGAAAAGGCGGTGCAAATGTGTCGTCTTCCAAACGTCTCCCGTGGGTCGGGTTGCTGGCTTTAGCCATGGCGGGATTCATCTGCATTCTTACGGAAAGCCTGCCTGCTGGATTACTGCCGCAAATTGCACAGGATCTAGGGGTCACCGAAGCTCTTGCCGGACAATTGGTCACTCTGTATGCGGCTGGATCTCTTCTGACCGCCATTCCTTTGACAACGGCTACCCGTGGGTGGAGGCGCCGACCGCTTCTGCTGCTGTGCATCATCGGCTTTCTTGTATTTAACACCATCACCGCGTTATCTTCCGTTTATGTGCTGACGCTTGTCGCGCGTTTCTTCGCAGGTGTCTCAGCAGGTGTTCTGTGGGGGATGACGGCCGGTTATGCGCGGCGCATGGTGCCTGATTCGCTGAAAGGAAGAGCGATGGCCGTAGCCATGGTCGGCACCCCGCTGGCATTGGCGCTGGGCGTTCCGCTTGGTACTTTTTTCGGAACATATACAGGGTGGCGTCTCATTTTCGGAGCTGTATCATTACTGACTGCAGTCCTTATTGGCTGGGTGCTCTGGAAGGTGCCGGATTATGCAGGTGAGCCTGCCGGTGATCAACTCCCTTTTCACAAGGTTTTCCTGATTCCCGGTGTACGGACGATTCTGTTTGTCGTTTTGGCATGGGTACTAGCTCATAATATTTTGTACACTTATATTGCACCGTATCTTGCGCTGGTTTTAATCAGCATCACAGGATTTGCTTTGGCTTCTGCAGCCTTGGGAATCGGAATAAATCAACCTGTAATCATCATTCTTGGTGTTACAGCGTGGGGGCTTACATTTGGCGGCGCAGCCACTTTACTACAAACAGCAATAGCACAAGCTGGGGGGAAAAGCGCAGATATAGCCCAATCGATGCTGGTTACTGCATGGAATGTAGCAATCGGCGGAGGAGGCATTATCGGCGGGTTGCTTCTCGAACTGCTTGGAGCCGGATTTCTGCCGGGCTCATTAATCATCCTGCTGCTTCCCTCTTTGCTTGCAGTTTGGCTAGCTAAAAAGCATGGCTTTCCTTCCTAAAGGAATCCATGAGTATGTGTAACATAAGCAAAAAAATGAATCCGCTGCATGGCGGATTCATTTTTTTGGGATTAGAGAATTACATTTTATGCGAGCAAATTCGTTTCTCCAATGAGATTTTTATAAGCGATCGGTGAAGACATTACGATCAGAGTCGTATAGGTTCCGTATTGATCGCACCGGTTTTCAAACTCTTCCAGGTCCTGGGTTGTTTCCGTGAGGACCTTCAATAAATAATTATGCTCTCCGCTTATCCGGTAACATTCCGTGACCTCCGGTGATGAACGACAAAAATCAAGGAAAGGATAGCAATTCCGGGTCCGAACAAGCATATAGGCTGTGCATTGCTTACCCACTTTTTGCGAAGAAATGACGGCTCGGTATTCCTCGATAACCCCCTTTTCTTCCATGCGTTTTACACGTTCGGTTACGGCTGGCTGAGACAGTCCCACCAGCTTTCCTAAATCTGTCATTGATAATCTCGCCTGGTTCTGCAAATGGAGCAGGATACCGTTTCTTCCAGGAAGAAAAGGGAACTTATGAGCTTGCCGGGGTATCGGACGGCATGGATCTGGCGGGAATTACACTTGAAGAGAATCTGCAAAGACTCGCTTCTGTCCCGCTTCTATATGAGCCGGGGAAAATGTGGAGGTATTCCATAGCAACAGACGTGCTCGGAGCGGTCATCGAAAAGGTAACTGGAATGCCGCTAAGTGAAGCTGTACGGTTGCTTGTAACTCATCCGCTTTCCATGATGGACACGGATTTCAAGGCCGTGGATACGGACAGATTGACCACGGCTTACGCAGACAGCGCTGGAGAGCCCCGACGCTTGCAGGATTTTGATACCGTTCCTTTCGTGGAAGGGACGGCCGGATTCCTCCTTTCACCCAACAGGTTTACCGATAAGACAGCTTATCCTTCCGGAGGAGCCGGCATGATTGGCAGCGCAGGAGACTTTCTTAAACTGCTGGAAGCTTTGCGGCAGGGAGGACATCCGATTCTGCCGAGGGCTCTTGTCGCAGAAATGACAACCAATCAAATTGGTAACCTTGTGATGCCCTATTGGCCGGGAAGAGGCTTTGGCCTTGGTTTCACGCTGCTTAAAGACCCAGCGGATGCCAATACACCAGAATCGCCGGGAACGTGGCGGATGGGCGGTACCTATGGTCACTCCTGGTTTGTTGATCCGAGTGAGGAGCTTAGTGTTGTAGCGTTCACCAATACAGCACTTGAAGGAATGTCAGGCAGGTTTACAACGGATCTGTGCGAATCTGTCTACAAAGGTATTCGAGGAGT
>NZ_JCAJRU010000174.1:0-11134 GCF_059447605.1 Paenibacillus sp. N119s
TGTGTACGGTCCATTGCTTCAAACGCAGTTCGTCATTGGTGCCATTGTTGGTGCACTATTTATCGGCCTGGTGTTTAATGCCGGTAACGGTGTTGTCGATTCTTATATGGACAAGGTATCGCGCAAATACGGTTTTGAATACGGGCGGGTCCGTATGTGGGGCTCACTCGGGTGGGCGGCCGCTACTTTTGTTGCCGGACGGGTCATCAATATCAATGTAAATCTGACCTTCTGGATTGCCTCCGTATCTGCCATTGTTGCCATGATTTGCATTTTTCTAACCAAAGTCGAAATTTCCGGACAGGAGCAGCAGAAAACAGAATCGTTGAAGCTCATTGATGTACTGCATCTCGTACGCACCACTAAGTTCTGGTTTTTGATGCTATTCATGGTTGGCGTGACCCAAATTTATGAGGTTTATGACCAGCAATTTGCCACCTATTTCGTATCTCAGTTCAGTTCCAAAGCAGAGGGCAATCAATTCCTTGGTGATTTGAGCGCTGTGCAGGTATTTCTGGAATTTGTGTTCCTGTTTGTTACCCCATGGTTTGTAAACAAAACGACCGCCAAGTGGGCATTGATTATTGCTGGGACGATCATGTCGTTACGTATTATTGGTTCTTCACTGCCATTCGGTTCCATATGGGTGGCTGCGATGAAAATGATTCACTCCCTGGAGAAACCGCTTATTCTGGTAGCCATCTTCAAGTACATTACCGTTAATTTTGACCAGCGGTTATCGTCCACCATGTATCTGTTGTATTTGTTTATGGGCTCACTGGTAGTATCCATTTTCTCACCTATTGTCGGACATATGTATGAAGTTCTGAATTTCCCGATGACTTATGTTATTTTGGGTTCTATTGCAGGTCTATTCACCATCATCTCCTGCTTCACACTGACAGCTGACAAGAAGAATGGAGAGCGGTATTTAGAAGAACGCCGTAAACAGGATCTGAAAAGAGCAGCTAAAAAAGCTGAAGCCGTTCACTCATAATTTAATGGCAACAATAGCGGTAGTCTAGGACTTGTTTTCCTCGTCCAGGGCTACCGCTATTTATTTTATATTTTGAATACAGACACCGTTTGATTCATCTCTTCCGCCCGCTTGGCAAGCATATTAGCACCTGCAGACACTTCCTCCATGGAGGCGGTAGTTTCCTCGACTACACTTGCGACAGTTTGAGTGGCATCTGCGGCCTGTTCGGAGATTTCAGCAATCTTCTTCATCGATTCCACCATAGAAACGGTTCCTTCATTTACGGATCTTGCTTCTACGGCCGCAGTGTCCACCTCACCGCTCACCTCTTCAACGGCACCGACAATTTCAGAAAAGACGTTACCGACACCTTCAACAAGCATCATGCCTTCATTTAGAGACTGAACACCTTCATTCATTGAAACTACAACTTCATCTGTTCTTAATGCGATTTCGTTGACCAGAGAAGAGATCTTACCCGTTGCTTCACTTGCTTGTGCCGACAAATTGCGTACTTCATAAGCGACAACTGCAAACCCTTTTCCATGTTCTCCCGCTCTTGCAGCTTCTATACTCGCATTGAGTGAGAGCAAGTTGGTGCGGGCTGCTATATCACTGATCATAGCTGTGATTTGTCTAATCTCCGCAGATTTTTCGCCTAGAATATTTACGACTTCAGCGGATTGAGTCACCTTGGTATGCACATCTCTTATTTGAGAAACAGTGGAAGACATTTGGGTTTTCCCGTTGGTTGCTTTTTCTTGTGCTTGGGTTGTAAGATTCGCCACATTCACAAAGCGATTGGTGATGTTCTCTACACTTTTAGAAACGCCTACCGAATAATTCAGCGTTTCAGCAATATCTGCAAGCTGTGTTTGAGACCCCTCTGCGACTTGAGTCGCACTTATAGCTATCTGCTCAGTAGCAATGCTTGTCTGTTCCGCGCTGGCCGTTAACTGTTCTGCCGTAGAGGCAACCAGTAAGGAATTATCCACAACTTCCTTTAAAAGGTTGCGCAGCGAATCGCACATTTCATTAAAATCGGAAGCCAGCTCCCCGACCTCATCTTTTGATCGGACCTTAAGGGGTTCCACTTGCAGGTTCCCTCTCGTTACCAGCTTGATCTGTTCCGCTATTTTTAATATGGGCTTAGTAAACGATTGAGCCAGTAAAAAAGAACCGATAATTCCAAGGATCGTACATATGATAGTCAAGGAAATCATTAAAAGTCTGCCTGAATGGTAAGATTGGCTCGATTGATTAGCGGCATCCGTAGCATACTGCTCATTAAGTAGCTTCAGTTTATTTACATCATCTAAAGCTGCCTTATAAACTGAGGAATTTCCATGGATGATCATATAGGCCATCACCTTGTCGTTTTCTTCCATGGCCGCAGAAACCACCTTTAGATGGCGAAGATACATTGCCCACTGACCATAAAAGTCGGTGAACAATTCTTTTTCCGCTGCCGTCGAGGCTAAACTTTGGTATTTATTTACACTCTTATCCATTGAAGCTGTAGCTTTGGTTAGTTCTTCTTGATAAGTGCTGCGAACGGCTGCATCCTCTTCGATTATCATGCGAACGGTCAGTCTATCGATTTCTGTAATCTGCTTGTCCATACCTTGAAGAAGGATAACCGCAGGTAAAGACCTGTTATTTACCTTATCAGAAGCCTCCCCCATTTCCGACATCTTGATGACGCCTATAACACTTGAAAGGGACAGTACGATTACCAGTATGAGCGCTGCACTAATTATCTTTTTCTTTAACGTTAATTTAAACACCCTTATCTTCCTCCCGTAACTGTCTGGTATCATCCCTGCTGAGCTTTCCAGTATATGCGTATTTGGCGCAACAACTCTGCCTTATCTATCTTTCCACTGATATAGCTTTGGATAGACGCTCCTGTGATGCCTCCATGATCAGGTGGAAGGGTTGCCATAAACGGCAGCGTCTTTCCGCTCGACATATATGACTTGATCGATTTACTCAAGGGATCGGAAGGCACCAGGTCAATATTCTTGAACGCCGGTATAACATTGACCTTGTTTACCAAAAGTTCCTGTCCGGACTTTTCGTATACTAGCCAGTTTAAAAACTTCTTTGCTTCCTCTTGCTGCTGAGGTGTGGTAGTGGTGGAGTCGATGAATATATATTTTGTCACACCGACCGTAATCTTGGAATTGATAGGATCATTCGTATTATCATTTAGCGGAAGAGGCAAGAAACCGTATTCCTCATTTGCTGTATCATTGCTCTTTATTCCATTCCAAGCCCAGTTGCCCATAAACCAAAGCCCTACCTTGCCCTCTCCCAAAGCTTTGGATCCATCCTCATACGTACTGTCCAAAGGCGCGTGCTTATTGATGTTGTTATCCTTGAGTAGATCTAAAGTTTGCACCCATCCAGACATTATATTGCTTTGGGACAAATCGATGGAGTTGTTCTGCATACCTTTAACAAACTCTGGAAAACCCCCAGGTTGAACAGAATAAGCCAGAGCCAGAAGATGAGAACCAAGAGACCAGTCCATTGGTGAAAGCATGACCGGTGCTACTCCCGACTTCTGAATTTTAGCCATTAATGAATTCAGGCTGCTTCTACTGTTGACCGAGGAAGCATCAAAATTCCCCCCTGCTGCTTTGTCCAACACTTTCTTATTGTAAATTAATCCGTAGCCTTCAACTGCAAATGGGAACCCCAACACAGTATCATTTTTCTTGACAGTATCGAGTCCATGTTCTATCGTATCGGCTATCCACTTTTCTTTACTTAAATCAACAGCTTTATCCAGGAATGTCTGCGTGTCGCCCGGATCAAGCATTGACATGGTAGCTGGGCTTCCTGAACCGTACATCGACATCAACTTTTGATATGCAGATGTCCCCTCAGGAGCAGTTATAATCTCTAAAGATGCTTCAGGATGCTCTTGATTGTATTGTTTTGCTAATTCTTCTAGTTGGGTTTTTATTTCAGATTTGGAATTCAAAAGTGTAATCTTAGTCATCTGCTGTGATACTGGTGAAGCCGAACAACCTATAAACATCATTAAACATACTAGAGAAACCGCAACTTTTAGCTGTTTTCTCATTAACTTTCCCCCTAAGGATGTACTTTGTAAATTTTATGAACAATATTCAATGTTATCGACATAATTCCCCAGGAAGATTAGAATTTTTTGGTTGGTAAATATCGGAATTCAATTAAATAGTACAAACTGGTTGTTACGTTAAGTTGATAAACAGGCAAGCGCAACAAACTTTATCCATTCGCGTCTTAATATGGTGGAAAGTTACTAGGTAACAAATTTATCAAAAAAGGAGCAATCTTTTATGAACAAGGCATTCTTTGGAGCTTTTCTTGCTATCTTTTTATGTATTTCATCGTCCACTGCTTATGCAGCACAAAATCAAATCAAAGTTGACGGTGTAACGATTACATCCGATGTGAAGCCCGAAATGAAAAATAAGCGCGTCATGGTGCCTCTACGTGTTATTAGCGAAAGTTTGGGGGCTAACGTCGAATGGTCCAATTCCGAGGTGATCCTCGTTAAAAGCGAGATGAAAGTAAAATTAGCAATAAACAAAAGCACAGCGGAGAAAAACGGTAAAAAGATACCGCTTGATGTAAAACCATATACGAAAAATAATCGCATATATGTTCCACTTCGTTTTATAGCAGAGGCGTTTGGCTGCAATGTCAATTACAGCAACTTTACAGTGACGGTGGATACTAAACCATTGCTCATCAACGGTGTTCAAGTAAAAGCACTTCAACAGGAATACCATATGATATTGGGCGGCGTAGTTCAGCAAATTCATGGCAATGCATATAATGAAACCATTTATAATATTTTCACAAAAAACAAAGGTGAAAAGGTCGAAGCACCTGAAAACTATTCTTGGAGCTTCACTATTGACACACCTGGGTCTTATTATAAAAATGCACAATACGATTTTTTAGATCAAAAGGGGAAAAGCTTAGCTCGTTTTGATGTGTATTCTTTAATCCAGTCCTTTCCTTCCGAACTTTTAGTCGGGTATCCCAAGTTTTTGATTCATGACGTATCCAAAAATGAGTGGTACTTGTTTAGCGATAGCGCAGCAAAATCTATTGATCAGTTAATTAATAATGCAACAAATAATGGATTTCTGAAGGTTATAAGTAATACAGTTGCATAAAGTGGTTTTTCTGATTATCATTTTCAAAAGATTAAAGGCGAATTCCCAGCTGAATAAAACAGCATGGGAACTCGCCTTGTTTAAAACCTGTACAAGCTCAACTCCTACTTTTACATAGTAAAGGAGTACGGGGAGTTATTTGTCCATCTGTAGCATTTCGGACTCATAGGCCTGAAATGCATTTTCCATCCCCATTACTACATCTTTAATCTTCATATATCCTTTGGTATACGGCTCCGAATCACGAATTTCTTCCCACATGTAGTGATATTGCCTCATATCCTCCGTTTCACATACGACGAAATCCGTATAGTCCTTTCCAGGCAGCGCTTCTGCATCAAAAAAACGAACCTGAACATGTTCGCTGTACTTCTGAATACGAGCCTGCAAGGCCCCCGCATGTTTGCGGCGTTCTTCCCGAGGAAGAGCCAACCAAGAAGGGTAGAATTCCAATAATACAATCATCATATAACGCATATGCCTATCTCCTTTTTAGTGAAACTTGAATGGATTTATCGTTATTGTACGCTGCTTGTCGCTAAGCCACATTAACATAGGTTAATGCAAATCGCTGCGCAGCAAACGACTAAGTGAAACGGGAGATACACCTATGTACGAAGCTATATGGTATTGTGCAACTCGTTTGTCCAACCCGGGATACTTGAGAAGAAAGGCATCATAACGCTCCCTGGCAGAAAGATATAACAATTCGCGTTCCCGTTCCTCTTTGCGAATGTACAGTCTTTCTACGCTTTTACGCACGAATCTTTCCCACATATGGCTTGTATCCATAAGCTCCTTCAGGACATGATATGGAATTTCAATAACAACCGAATCTTCCATGGCCTCAATCGTAAAGTTGGATGGTTTACCTTGAACCATAGCGCCATAAGAGGTTACATAATCATCTTCTGGTGAAAAACCAACATTATATTCTCTGCCATCTGCCAAAGTATAGAACAAACGGAATAATCCCTCCGAACAAAAATAAGCATGTTTCACAGGTTCCCCTGTTTCAATAAGATATGCCCCCTGCTGAACATGCCTCACACGGGTTTGCTCTACAAACCTGTTCCAATCCTGATCTATAATTGAGGCTTGATGAGCCATTTTTTCTAATGAACGATAATATAATTGCATTTCTTCACCCCCACAAAACGCTGTGTAAGAAAATCAAAGATATCTTCTGGACTATATAAGAAAACAGGGGCTATCCCTCAGGTCTGGGTAGACCTGCAGGACAACCCCCAGCGATGTGTTCTATCAGGCTTCCGTAGTATCCTCTTCCACGAAAAGAGACACCTTCCGTATACCGTCGGCTCCGATCACGACAAGTCCCTGATCCGACAAGCGAATTTCAGGGATAACGACCAATGCGAGCAGCGACAGTGTCATCAGCGCGTTGTTCAGCATGCAGCCGGCTTGCTGAAGTGCCCGGCTGATGCTTTCGGACTGCGCAGCCACCTCTGCAAACGGAGCTGGGGACATCAATCCGGCAATCGGGAGCGGGAAGCGCGTCTCACCCGAGGCGGATACGACCACCACGCCGCCACGTAGTGCAACGGCCTGCTTTGCCGCCTGAGTCATGAGCTCGTCATCATTGCCGATGACGAGCAGGTTGTGGCTATCATGCGCTACGGTCATGGCAATTGCGGCCGGCTCGGTGAAGCCTACGCCTGTCACAAGTGCCACCGCGTGGCTGCCACTGGCGTGATGTCGCTCGAAAACAGCGATTTTGCACAAATCCTGTGCAGGATCTGATGCAACTTCGCCATGACGCACCGGAACGGTCATCCGTACTTCCTTCGTATCCACATGATTTTCCGTGACACGAATTACTCGTACAGGTACCTTCCCCTCCTGTACTGGAGCCGCAATACGAAAATCAGCGGTACTCAGCTCTCGGCCCAAATGGACCGTGTCCATTACTTCCGCAGGATAAACGAAGCCTTCCCAATCAGCGACCATTTGTCCGTACTCGGCCACCAGTTGGCCCGCTGCGATGGTAGCCGTCACATTCACTTCAGCCAAGCGGCCATCCAGCAAGATAATATCGGCAATCGCACCGGGAACAATCGAGCCGATGTCCCGTGCCACGCCAAAGCGCTCTGCCGTATTCAGCGTTGCCATCTGAAAGGCCGTTACAGGCTTAACACCCTGCGCAATCGCATGACGCACCACGAAGTCCATCTGCCCTTCATGGAGCAGGGATTCCGCGCTGCGATCATCCGTCACCAGCATCATGCGGCGCGTATCGAGCCCCATTTCCGTGCTGGCACGGATCGTCTCGGCCACATCATGCCATGCGGAGCCTTGCCGCATCTTGGCATACATGCCGAGCCGGATACGCTCGGCTACATCCTCGGGCGTGACACATTCGTGGTCGCCCGTAATTCCCGCGGCTGCATAGACTGGCAGCCGCCAATCATCGGATGCCCATGTAAAATGGCCATCCGCCACCTTGCCGGCGCGCAGCGTAGCCTGAATTTCCCCGATCATCACATCGTCCCCATAGACGACGCCAGGGAAATTCATAACTTCGCCCAGCCCGATCATATCCGGACCCCAGCTTAGAGCCTCTGCCACTTCCGCCGGACCAAAAGAGGCACCTGTCGTTTCCAGCTCCGGGCCTGTGGAAGGCACGCAGGAAGCTACCTGCATGTAAGCAGCCAGCGGTGTCGTGCGTGCTTCGTCCAGCATCAGACGAAGCCCTTTTAGACCCAGCACATTGGAAATTTCATGCGGGTCAAAAAAACCGCCCGTCACACCCAGCGGCAGTACAGCCTTCGCAAATTCAGTCACGGTGAGCTGTGTACTTTCAATATGACAATGTCCATCCAGCAGACCCGGTGCCATATAACGACCTTCCGCTTCAATAATTACGGTGTCTTCTCCAATCGTATGGCTAACGTCTCTACCGACGTAGGCAATACGAGAACCTTGCACAGCAATAGACATGCCCGGTAACAATTCGCCCGATACCACATTGACCAGCGTTCCTCCGCGGATCACCAGCGATGCCTTGCGCTCCCCTCTAGCTGTAGCTATCAACTCGGGTACACAGTCCGCCAGCGGCGGGCGTTGAAATACTCTCTTCATGTCCATTACGTTTGTAACCTCCGTTTATGCTTCTAACCTGTTTGGCTTATTTGCTTATGTTACTGGAATACGCTCAATAATGCCAGCCGCCGTTAGAGAACACGGTCACTTTATTCCACTTTACGGATATACGTGTCCGATTTCTGTGAACTTACAAATGGCGTAATTTTCCCTATGCTATATATGTGCAGCAAATGCATTGCTCGCGTACAAGCCGTGTAGAACAATTTACGCTCACTTTCACGCTGATATTCTTGGGCCGATCCGTCATAAATGAGAACTGCATCAAACTCCACACCTTTCGCCAGATAAGCCGGGATGATGTGAATCCCCTTTTCAAAAGCAGGAGTTGTTTTCTTAATTAATTTTGGCTTTACTGGCAGTTGTCCTTCCAGTGCTTCGTAGGTCGCTGCGCTTTCATCAGCATTTTTACAGATCACCGCAATGGATTCATAGCCCTCTGCTAGCAATTTGGTAACCTTCCCAGCAATCAGTTGATGCAGCTTCTCACGCGAGTTCACCTCGGTGACTAACGGCTTCTCCCCCTTACGGTTAAACGGAACAATATGCTCCCCTCCTGCTACCATCCCCCGGGTAAACTCTACAATCTCCTGTGTGGAACGATAGCTGCGTGTCAGGGAGATCATCTCGGTCTGTTCTGCGCCATACAGGTCATACAATGGTTCCGCATCCTGAAGCACCGAAGCATGGGCGTAGATGGCCTGATTAAAATCGCCCAGTGCCGTCATTTTGGCCTGAGGAAACAATCGTTTGAAGAAAGCCAGTTGAAATGGTGAATAGTCCTGTGCCTCATCAATAAACACATGACGAATGTTGCTATTGGAACGGAAGCCTAGCATCAGCTCACGCAAATATAAAAAGGGCGTCACATCCTCATACGCTAATTCTCCAGCTTGAATGCGTTTCAGAGTTTGCCGACTAATTTCACCCCAGTGTACAGGTAGCTCTGCATGATTGGACAGTTGGCTTAATAGGGTCTCGTTCATAAACAGTTCGCTGTATAGGCGAGTTGTGTCTACGAAGCGAAGTGCCTTAATCCACTTGCGCAGGGGCTTTAAGCGGTCACTGACTACCATCCGTGCCAATATTTCTCTTTCACGCTTAAAATCATCGAAGGTATCGCCTTTATTCTTGGATTTACGGCGCATGCGGTTATATGCCCGCTGATAATCCTCTGGTTCCATCAGATCCATCTGCTGGTCTACCCAAGGAGCAGCGCATTCTTCCTTGCCAAAGCGGGCCAGCTCTTTGAGCATCCAATCGCGCAGCAGTTCCAATCGGTTTGCCAGCCGCACAGCCGAGTCGAATTCATAGAACTTACCTGCCATTTGCTCGACTGAAATCACCTCACGTCCCTGAAAACGAACAGGTTTAAAACGCATCCCCTCCTGTTCTAGGTGCGCCTTGTAGCCTGTAATCACATGCAAAAACGTCTTGGATGACTTAAAGCGAATACCTTCCATCCTAGCTTCATACCCAGGCTGGGACGATGCAGATAGCACATACTCCAGCTGCTCAAAAGGATCTTCTAGCTGAAACTCCCGGCCCAAACGCCGCTCCAAATATTCCTGAAACGTAGCCTGAAGCATATTTTCCTCCCCCAATTCAGGCAATACTGTCGAAACATAACTATTGAACATGGGGTTGGGCGAAAATAACACGACCTGATCCGCTCGCAAGCGATCCCGATACTTATATAGCAAATATGCTACTCTCTGAAGCGCAGCAGAGGTTTTACCGCTTCCCGCTGCCCCCTGAACAATAAGCATACGGCTTCGATCATCACGGATGATGCGATTCTGCTCCTTTTGAATGGTAGCGACAATACTTTTCATTTGAGCATCCGAGCTCCGGCTTAATACGGCTTGAAGGAGTTCGTCTCCAATGGTCACCCCTGTATCGAACATAAAGCGGATCTGTCCATCACGGATCGAGAATTGGCGTTTGAGCGTCAGTTCTCCTTCCATCTCCCCTACTGGGGTCTTATAAGAAGCGGGACCTGGCATATTATCGTAATACAGATTCGAAATAGGCGCGCGCCAGTCGTAGATTAGAAATTCCTCATCCTGATTATCCAGCAGGGAGGCAATCCCCAGATAAATACGCTCCGCAGCCTGCCCTTCCTCTGCAAAATCAATGCGTGCAAAATAGGGTGAGTCCAGCAACTTTTTCAAACGGCCTAACGCCTCAGTGGAATGCTTGTGTCTTCGTTCCCGTTCAGACAAAATCTCAGACTGCTGCCGCAAACTGGTGGACGTCTCGCCCACATCATCCGCCTCACTGAAATTGATCGTTACCTCATCCCAGAAGTCTTTACGCATATCGACGACATCGCCGCGCACAGAACCAACCTCTGTCTCCAGCTTCCGAATTCGGCCGCTAATGACTGTAGTCACATCTTCTACTCTTCGTTGTTCCTCATTCCATTGCTGCTCAGTAGTCACTGACATCGCTCCTGTTCCGTTTCCTCCTGCTCCGTGCAGGGCTCCCTTGTGTACAAACTATGGCTCTATTATGGACCCGGGCATACTCTTCACATCCCCCTGATCCGTGAAAATTGACTATTCCTTTGAAGCATGCTATAATGTAACAGTAAGTGTGTTAACAACTTATGCAACACGGCTTTACTATGTAAAACATAGCATCCTCTATTGTAGCAAGTTCAGTCCCTGTTCGCAACCAGCGGGCTTTTTTTGTGTTTTCTGGCAACCTTCCATTAGCCTGTTCCTATATCCTTAAATTCATTACATAAAAAAGCGACCGTCCATCGGTTTTGAACTGTGACCCCAATTGAGGACACTTTGAATAAAGCCCCCGCTTAGGCAGCCAATAGATGGCTTCTGAATTCGTC
>NZ_JCAJRU010000175.1:0-11075 GCF_059447605.1 Paenibacillus sp. N119s
GATGGGGTTCTGCACGAGTTTGCAACGGTTCCCGGTGTGAAGGAAGACGTAACGGAGATCATTCTGAACTTGAAAGCTTTATCGCTTAAAATCCACTCAGATGAAGAGAAAGTACTCGAAATCGATGCGGAAGGCGAAGGAGTTGTAACGGCAGGTGATATCCGTGCGGATAGTGATGTGGAAATTCTTAATCCGGATCTTCACATTGCAACGCTCGGACCGGGTTCGAGACTTCACATGCGTATTTTTGCCAATCGCGGTCGCGGTTACGTTAAGCAGGATCGGAATAAACGTGATGACCAGCCGATCGGCGTCATTCCCGTCGACTCCATCTACACTCCGATTGCACGCGTGAACTACGGCGTAGAAAATACGCGTGTCGGCCAGGTTACGAATTATGACAAGCTGACACTTGAGGTTTGGACAGACGGAACTATTCGTCCTGAAGAAGCTGTGAGCCTTGGAGCCAAAATTTTGACCGAGCATGTGATGTTATTCGTGGGTCTCACGGATGAAGCAAAAGATGCAGAAATTATGGTCGAAAAAGAAGAAGACAAGAAAGAAAAAGTTCTTGAAATGACGATCGAAGAGCTGGATCTCTCCGTCCGTTCCTATAACTGCCTTAAGCGCGCTGGTATCAATACGGTACAAGAACTCACGACTAAATCTGAAGAAGATATGATGAAGGTCCGCAACTTGGGTCGCAAATCTTTGGAAGAAGTACAAGAGAAGCTCGAGGAACTTGGTTTAGGACTTCGTACGGAAGAATAGTACAGCAACGGTTTTGTGAAGGAGGGGAAACTACATGGCATACCAAAAATTGGGCCGTAATTCCAGTGCCCGTAAAGCTTTGTTTCGTGATTTGGTAACCGATCTGTTCTTGTATGAGCGTATCCAAACTACTGAGGCTAAAGCGAAAGAAGTTCGTTCTATTGCTGAAAAACTGATCACCAAAGCGAAAAAAGGAGATCTGCACGCACGCCGTCAAGTGGCTGCGTTCGTTCGCCGTGAAACTTTGGATGGTGAGCAGGATGCAATCCAAAAGCTGTTTAGCGAATTGGCTACACGTTACAATGAGCGTCCAGGTGGATACACTCGTATCCTGAAACTGGGACCTCGTCGTGGCGATGCCGCTCCAATGGTATATCTGGAATTGGTTGACCGCGCGTAAACAGGCGAAGATGAGGGAAGGGTGGACAGAATCGGCTTGATTCTGAACAACCCTTTTTTTCTCTTGGAGGAGTCCTTGAGGGGCTTCTCCTTTGTTATGTTCGGTTATTTCCTGTAAGACCAGAGAATACCCCTGCAAAGGTGTGAGAAGCATGCGGAACTTGTGCATGAAGGTGAACTATGATGGAACCCAATATGACGGCTTTCAGACGCAGCCTAGTGGCAATACCATTCAGGACTGTCTTGAACATGCTATATACTCATTGACGGGCGAACGTCTTAAAATTACGGGCTCAGGACGTACAGATGCAGGTGTGCATGCATACGGGCAGGTATTCAATTTTCATACTGAATCGCCGATTCCGGTACATCGCTGGTGTCTGGCACTTAATGCCTGGCTGCCTCGTGATATTATCGTTACGGATGCGAGAGAGGTGCCACTGTCCTTTCATGCACGCCGCATGGCGAAGCGAAAGACGTATCGGTACAGTATAAATGCGAACCGGTTTCCAGACATCTTTCATCGTCGTACACAGGCTCATCATCCAACGAGGCTGGATGTAAGAGCGATGGAAAAAGGCTTGGCCCATTTAGTTGGCACCTTTGACTATACTTCGTTCGCATCCCGACGTTCCCAAAAGACGAATCATATTCGTACCATTTACGACGCCTATATAACAGTAGATCATTCCTTTTCACGTCCAGGGTCGGATGATCAGGGAATTATTCATACTTATATTACAGGCAACGGATTTTTGCAGCACATGGTTCGAATTATAATGGGGACTTTGCTGGAAGTGGGAGAAGGCAAAAAATCGCCGGATGATATTCCTTCCATTTTGGAGGCGAAAAACCGTTCAAAGGCTGGCCCTACGGCTGTTGGACACGCTTTAACGCTCTGGAATGTAGAGTATGAAGAAAACATCAAAAAACATTGATTTTTCCCTTGCAGAATTGATGGTTATCCTGTAATATAAAAGTTGTGTTTTCTTAATGGCTTTCCCACAGCCCCATTTAAGATAATCACTTTATAGCAACATCTAATCCATCGATAATGCAGCAACTTAACGAACGAAGATAAATGATGATTTCTGTTAACGAACTTAAGGAGGATACTTTTCATGCGTACTACGTATATGGCGAAGCCAAATGAAGTTGAGCGCAACTGGCACATCATTGATGCCGAAGGCAAAACGCTCGGCCGTCTGGCAAGCGAAGCGGCTGCGTTGATCCGCGGCAAACACAAGCCACAATTTACACCACATGTGGACACAGGTGATTTTGTTATTGTAATCAATGCGGAGAAAATCGTATTGACCGGTAAAAAAATGGAGAACAAGAAATACTATCGTCACTCCATGCACCCAGGTGGTCTGAAAGTAACAGTTGCACAAGATATGGTTAAGAACAAACCTGAACGTATGTTGGAATTGGCTGTTCACGGTATGCTTCCTAAAACTCGTCAAGGCGAAAAAATGAAGCTGAGACTTAAAGCTTACAGAGGTACAGAGCATCCACATGCAGCACAAAAACCTGAAGTTTACGAACTTCGCGGATAATTAAAAGGGAGGACAGTTTCATGGCACAAGTACAATACTATGGGACAGGTCGTCGTAAACATTCGGTAGCTCGTGTTCGTCTCGTACCGGGTGAAGGACGCATTGTCATCAATAAGCGTGATATTAATGAATATTTCGGTTTGGAAACTCTCAAACTGATCGTAAAACAACCACTGAATCTGACAGAAACACTTGGTAGCTATGACGTACTTGTTATCGCTCATGGTGGTGGTATCTCTGGTCAAGCAGGCGCAATTCGCCACGGTATTTCCCGTGCTCTGTTGAAAGCAGACCCAGAATTCCGTCCAGCTTTGAAAAAAGCAGGCTTCTTGACTCGTGACCCACGTATGAAAGAGCGTAAAAAATACGGTCTCAAAGCTGCTCGTCGTGCACCACAGTTCTCGAAACGTTAATATTTCGAATACAGAAGAACCTTTTCCATATGGAAAGGGTTCTTTTTTTATATAGATCATTAACTGTTCATTAGCCATATGTGGATAAATAGATCTACCCTAGAATTTCATGGCCTCATTTGTCCTGCAGATACATAAATAGCAGCATACATTGTACAGAGTACATAAGTTATCCACGATGTAACTAAGTTCGATATGGTTATGCACAAATATAGTTTGCTGTTTTAGTATGGTTTATCCTGTAATGTTCATAATCTGTGACTAAAGTAAAGTTCAGCTTTTTTGGCCTTACCTAATTTGATAAAGGGCTTAAGTAGGGCTCCAGTTACGTTCATGGCCTTATTTGTGTCCAATGCAATAATTCCTCAAGAAGGGCCTCTGTGCGCCCTATAGGAGCGAATAGGGGCTTACTAGCGATCTATGAGGTACATTAACTAGAGCTCATCCTGGCCACGTATGCATCATCTTTGAATGCAGATGTAAATATGACAAACCGAACCTAAATATATTTCTGGATCAAATCTAAGGCTAATCATGGATCAAAGGCACAACGCTTTTTTCCTCAGATATGTTTATCTGATCGTAATAACCCATTCCAGTCAGGAATAGGACGGCAAACACGTATTGGGCATATTCTTTGGTTCATGTGGAGTAGATAAGGCGTCTTCGTCAACCTAAGGCAATTTTCAAGTGTTGGGTATAAGAATATTTTATATAAAGGAAATGAACTTGGTTGGGTATGCAGGATAGCGTTAAAAAATGCTGACAGAACAGCGTTTTTGCATAATGCGAAAGGACCGATGTTTACCTCATAACGTTTTTTCTTGGATTGACAATGTATATGAAAGTTTTATACTGTACTTAATCTTATTAGTTTAGTCGGCATTGTTGAAGTGGCACTTATTTATGAATCTTCATATGGAGGCGCATTGATAATGAATTTATTGGAGAAAGAAGCGTTGATTAGAGTCAAGGCAAGTGAACTCGAAGAGGCTACGCCTGAAGAAATTATCCAGTATGCAGTTCATACATTTCCGAACCTTACTTTTGCTTGTAGCTTCGGAGCAGAAGATGTAGTGCTAGTAGATATGCTTCAAAAAATTAGTCCTGCTACCGACATATTTTATTTGGACACCGATTTTCATTTTCAAGAAACCTACGACACGCGAGATCAGATGAAAGCTAAATACAATCTGGATTTTATTAGAGTCTCTCCCTTAATCACTCCTGAAGAGCAAGCTGCGGAGCATGGAGAGGAGCTATGGAAAACAGATCCTAATGCATGCTGTGGTATACGTAAAGTTGAGCCGCTGACACGCATTCTGTCTCAATACGATGCCTGGATTACCGGTATTCGCCGCGATCAGGCACCTACCCGTGCAAATGCAAAAAAGGTAGAGTATGATGAAAAGTTTGGCCTCGTTAAATTTAACCCCCTGGCGAGCTGGACCTCTGAGGACGTTTGGAACTATATTCACACTCATGAAGTACTGTATAATCCATTGCATGACCGTAATTATCCTAGTATTGGCTGTGAGCAATGCACACGCGAAGTCCTGCCAGGGGAAGATCCACGTGCGGGCCGCTGGTCAGGCAATGAGAAAACAGAGTGTGGGCTTCACAAATAAAATGGTGTGCAGGTAGCTCTGAGACTTATTTATGAATAGAAAGGAAGTGCATTATGACTGCAATTCTTCCGCATGGCGGAACGCTCGTTAATAGAAATATTACAGGTCCCGAGCAAGAAGCGCTGTTGCAGGTTGCAAGTGACTTGTTTCCTATCCCTGTAAACTCATGGACAATTTCCGATCTCGACTTGATTGGAGTGGGGGCCTTTTCTCCATTAACAGGATTTATGAATGAGGTAGATTATCGTTCTGTGGTAGCGGATATGCGGCTCGCTGATGGTACAGTCTGGAGTATACCCATTACCCTTGCAGTAGCAGAAAGCATAGCCAGTGAACTGAAACTAGGCCAGCAGGTTGCTTTGGTGGGGGAGACAGATGGCATAATCTACGCTGTACTTGATATTGAGAGTATGTATCAGGTGGATCAGGCTGAGGAAGCAAGATATGTATTCAAGACGGATGACCCCGCTCATCCTGGTGTAAACAAACTGTTAGATCGACCTGCTACCTATGTAGGCGGAACTGTACAAGTGCTGAATCGACCTGAACCTACCCGATTTGGCGAATTTTATTACACACCAGCACAGACACGTAGACTTTTTGCTGAAAAGGGCTGGAAGACAGTGGTCGGTTTTCAAACGCGAAATCCGGTACACCGGGCACATGAATACATCCAAAAAAGCGCCATGGAAATTGTGGATGCGTTATTTCTTAATCCACTCGTTGGAGAGACCAAGTCAGATGACGTTCCAGCAGATGTGCGTATGAAGAGCTATCTGACGTTGCTGGACAACTATTATCCGGCTGATCGAGCTTTTCTGGGAGTCTTTCCTGCTGCTATGCGCTACGCTGGTCCTAGAGAGGCTATTTTCCATGCTATTGTGCGAAAGAACTTTGGCTGCACTCATTTTATCGTCGGAAGAGATCATGCCGGTGTAGGGGACTATTATGGTACCTACGAAGCACAGGAAATTTTCAAGCACTTTACACCTGAAGAGCTGGGGATTACCCCGTTGTTTTTTGAACACAGCTTTTATTGCACCCGGTGTGGAAATATGGCCTCAAGCAAAACATGCCCACATCCCAAGGAGCATCATTTGACGCTCTCTGGTACCAAGGTAAGGGAATTGTTGCGCTCCGGGGTTTGTCCGCCACCTGAATTTACACGACCAGAAGTCGCTCAAGTGTTGATTGAAGGTATGAAAGAATATGTTCATGCCTGAGTTGTACTAACTACACGCCTCGTCCCATATAGATTATTAGTATCTGTATAGGACGGAGGCGTTTTGTTATGCAAAAAAACAACCGTAAAAAAGAGGTTACACTGTGGATTCGATATCGTACGCTGCAAAAAATGCTTTTAGGCTGTTGTCTCGCTGTTCTATTTATCATGTTGACATTGTATGAGATACCTGCTTCGAGAGCCTGGATTCACTGGAGTCTACCGCTTGCTGGTAAGGTAATTGCTATTGATGCCGGGCACGGAGGGCCTGATGGAGGAGCGGTCAGCAAAGAGGGTGTCATTGAGAAGGATATTAATCTGGCGATTGCTTTTTATTTGCGTGATTATTTGCAGCAAGCAGGAGCTGTTGTCGTCATGACACGTGAGGATGACCGCGATCTGGCACAGCAAGAAACAAAAGGCTATTCCAGAAGAAAAACAGAGGATTTAAAGCAACGAGTACGTATGATTGAGGAGCAGAAAGCGGACCTCTTTTTAAGTATTCATATGAACAGTATCCCGTCCAGCCGTTGGAGTGGAGCTCAGACTTTTTTCGTACCTAATCATGCAGATAACGAGAATTTGGCGTCCTTAATCCAGGAAGAAATCAAACGTAATTTGGAAAATACGGACAGAGTGGCTAAGACCGTGAACACAGTCTATTTATTAAAGGCACTCAAAATGCCGGCAGCTCTTGTAGAAGTCGGATTTTTGTCTCATCCAGAAGAAGCCAGAAGACTCAGTGACGAGAACTATCAAAGACAAGTGGCTGCGTCTATATACAAAGGGATTTTGCGTTACAGTGCAGGAGAAAAGGGGACCTCCTCAGCACCTGAAGCCAGATAGTGGTATACTGTAAGTGTTTACCACTACATAAATCAATAAAGCAGAGGTGCTGATATTTATGCAATCAAGAGAGCAGGTTATAGAGCTACTTCAGCAAGTGCGGGAGCCCCAAACAGGACGTCCTTTGATTGATCTCCATTTTATTCGGGATGTCGTTGTTAAAGAGGATCGGATCTCATTGACTGCTATTACCCTGGATAGTCAGGAAAAGACGCGGTCAGAACTGGATCGGGAAATCCGGCAAACGTTAGAAGAAGCGGGATTAAGTAACGTCCATATTCGTATTCGTGAGGCATCTGAGTCTGAGAAATCAACTATTCAAAATGAACAGGATACCGGGGAGGTAGCTGATCCGGTATTGACCAAAGGCCATGCTGTGGGTATGGAAGAACATGAGCTGCTTAACCCAGCATCTGGCGTACGATTTATTGCCATTGCAAGTGGAAAAGGTGGTGTCGGAAAATCGACAGTAGCTGTGAATTTAGCAGCAGCTCTAGCTAGACAGGGTAAGCGTGTGGGTTTAATTGATGCTGATATCTATGGATTCAGTGTGCCGGATATGATCGGGGTAGAGGATGTACCTTCTGTCGAAGATGGTATCATTCAGCCAGTGGAGCGATTTGGCATTAAAATTATGTCTATGGGCTTCTTTGTTAGAGAAAACAATCCAGTCATTTGGAGAGGTCCCATGCTGGGGAGAATGCTCAGACAATTTTTTAGTGATGTCGAATGGGGCAAGCTGGATTATATGATCCTCGATTTACCACCAGGTACGGGTGATGTGGCACTTGATGTACATCAAATGATCCCTCAGAGCGAAGAAATCATTGTCACTACTCCACATGCAACGGCCGCCTTTGTAGCTGCACGTGCGGGGGCAATGGCTCTTCAAACGGATCATAAGGTCATAGGGGTTGTGGAGAATATGTCCTATTATGTGTCCTCCACCGGAGAAAAAGACTACGTTTTTGGACGGGGAGGCGGGGCTATGTTGGCAGATACACTCCATACGAAACTGCTGGCACAAATTCCGCTGGGTATTCCAGATAATCATCCGTCAGAAGCTGATTTTTCCCCATCCGTTTATAAACCGGAGTCGGAGACAGGGGCTATTTATAATGATATAGCTGCTCAAATTACGAGGTTACACATGGAATCTAAATAATAAAAAAGGCTGGTTTTAAACCAGCCTTTTTTTTACTGACCTCCTCCTTGTCCGCCTTCTCCGCCGCCTTCTCCTCCACCCCCATCTTGCTTTTTGTCCCCAGAGCCACCTTGCTCTCCGCCTTTTTTCTCAACCTTAGGTTGAAGTTCTTCTTGTACAACAGTTTTGAGTAAATTCATAACCTCAAGCCGAAAAATTGGATTCTGCATAGCATCATGCATGACTGTCATAGATTGTTTGCGATATTCTGGAGTTTTAGTTAAGTCCATGAACATCTTAGTTAACTCTGGGGATTTTAGCATCGCTTCAATTGATTTTTGGTAAGAAGGGTCTTTTATAAGCTGCATATGAAGCTGTTTGCTTTGACTATTGATAGCTTTGGCAAATTCTCCGGCAAAACGCGGATCAGTCATAATTTTTTCGATTTCTTTTTTATATTCAGGTGAGACCAAAGTATCTTTTACTGCGGTTTTCATCTGTTCTGCTGATTGCGTGGTCATCAGCATTTTCATTCCCACGCTGCCCCCAGATCCACCTTGTTCACCACTTTGACCGGATTTCTCCCCTTTTTCTCCAGTTAAAGCTTCTTCTACCGCCTTTTTTCCATCATCGCTCTTCAGGATATCGACAACCATCGTTTTCATCTCTTTATAACTGTTCTGGGGAGGTGCAGAACCCTGATCCGAGCCACAGCCGCTCAGTGTAACGCCCAGTACGCATACCATGCTAACAAATCGCAAACGAGTCCAATTCATGGCCGTATTCCTCCTTTATCATGAATGCGGATAGTATGCGGATGATTGGGGAGAAATATGTCGAGTTGTTTTTGGTTTTTAAATGAGAACGATGTAAAATAACTCCTTAAAGACCCAAAGCTTGATCGCGAACCTCTTTACCTTTTACTGTGCCCTGTTGCAGC
Organism: Paenibacillus sp. N119s; assembly: GCF_059447605.1. Taxonomy (NCBI): domain Bacteria; kingdom Bacillati; phylum Bacillota; class Bacilli; order Caryophanales; family Paenibacillaceae; genus Paenibacillus; species Paenibacillus sp. N119s. Next base: position 8,923 of record NZ_JCAJRU010000175.1, read on the forward strand.
AATTCAGATACAGTTACGAATTCATAACCTTGTGCTCGCAACTTGTCGATAATGACGGGCAACGCTTCATGGGTTTGTTTACAAGAATCACTGGCATGAAGGAGGACGATATCTCCAGGATGGGCTTTATTTACAACACGGTCGATGATGACTTGTGTACCAGGGTTTTTCCAGTCTAGGGAGTCAGTATCCCATTGAATGGTTTTGTAGCCCAAAGTGCTGGCAACTTGAAGAACCCTTTTATCAAAGTCACCATTAGGCATACGGATTAACTTCGGGGATTGTCCAATTAGCTCGGTTAATGTGGTATGAGCTGTTGAAATTTGCTTACGAATCTCTTCATCGCTTAAGCTGCTATAATTTTCGTGTTTATGACCATGGCTGCCAATCTCAAATCCGCTTTCTTTAATTTGTTTTACGAGTTCTGGATGTGTTTTACTCCAGGGTGCAGAAAGAAAAAAAGTCGACTTGGTCACTTTTTTATCTTCGAGAACTTTTAAAATGGGGGCAGTACGCTTATCACCCCAGCTAATGTCGAAGGTGAGAGCAATCAGTTTTTTATCGGTAGGTACACTATAGATGGCAGTTGGTGCTTCCTCGGAAAACACTGTAACATTATCGGTTTCTACATAAATGACTCCAGCAGTAAAGACGGCTGCAGCCATTACGATCAGGAATCGTTTGATTTTTTTGCCGTTCAATACGTAGAAAAAAGAACTCATAGTTAATGCCCCTTTCATCCTAGAAGTGCTTGTTTACTTAAAGCTATGCTAGGGGTTGTCAATTATTCCATTGGACTAATCGGAGGAATCAACAAATGGGTATAAAAGCATTTTTTCATGTTTTACGAACAACTAGACGGTTAATTTTGATCTCTGCACTTTTTTTCTGCGCAAGCATTGTAGTGGGATGGTTAAGTACGGGTACTATTCAGTCCATGTTGGCCCAACAAGTGGAGGGACTCGGGGGAGTGGCGCAACGTTTACAGAACTCTGAGCATCCACAATGGAGTTTTTTTGTGTTTATCTTTTTCAATAATGCAATCAAATGCGTGTTAGTTATATTCGCTGGAGCTCTTTTTGGAATCGTGCCCTTTATATTTTTAATTGTGAACGGAATGGTTTTAGGCTTTGTAGTGCACCTACAGGCTGATATGGGAAGAAGTATGTATGAAATTGTCGTAAAAGGATTATTGCCACACGGTGTGATTGAATTGCCTATTTTGATTATCGCCTGTGCCTTCGGATTAAAGTTTGGAACCAATATAATTTCTACCATTGGTGCAAGTATAGGAATGAAACGAAAAGGTAATGGTCCATCGTGGAAGGATTTTTTGAGACAAACGTTAACCGTGTCCATATGGTCTGTCATCTTTCTGTTTATAGCAGCTGCGATTGAGAGCGGCATAACTTATCGTTTACTGTCGCATTAAAATAAAATGGCCAATTGTTTATATATTTCCCGAAAATTGAACATAACAAAGGGGAGAGCGTAAGAAAAAGTTTAAAGATGCATCGGAGTAAGTTTGAGACCTTAGCAGTTGAGTTTAAAAATAGGTAAAGTTTGGAACAACTAATTGAGCAAATATAAGCACTATATAATCTGCTGATAAGGGAGTATGGTCATATGTTGGGTATGCTGTTTAACGAAAAGGAATGCAAGGAACTTGACTACGTTCTTCGTAAGGAACTAGATGAAATGCTGCTTGATATGAGTGATACTCGATTGGATCAGGATATCCGTTATGCAATAGCACTACGATATAAAACAGTCTTCCGCATGTATGCCCGTTTTGCACCCGCCAAGGAACTATCCAAATATGCACGCAGAGGCCGAGTCCCCCAGACCAAACAATGAAAAAATGAAAGAAGAACTATATCAAACAAGATATCAGAAAGTTAATATACTTTCTGATATCGAAAAAAGTATTGACACTATTCATTATCCATGGTAAATTAATTTTCGTTCCTTTTTGAAGGATTTGCTCGAAAAAAAGAATTAAAAAAGCTCTTGCAAAACTCAAAAAGAAATGATATATTATAAAAGTCGCCGCTGAGATGCGGTGATGGAGCAAAGTGAGATACAATGAAAGTTTGATCTTTGAAAACTGAACAACGAGTGAGTAAATTGATTTTGTTCGCAAAATCAAACAT
>NZ_JCAJRU010000176.1:0-10944 GCF_059447605.1 Paenibacillus sp. N119s
AAACAGTTGGCGGGAAAAGTAAGCGACCGTGCACTGGGTTACGGGTTCCCGGGCATTCGTGTCGATGGCAATGATGCACTGGCCGTATATGCCGCTGTAAAGGAAGCACGTGAACGTGCTGTTCGCGGTGAAGGTCCTACACTGATCGAAGCGATGATGTACCGTCTGTCTCCTCACTCCACCTCGGATAATGATCTGGCTTACCGGACCAAGGAGGAAGTGGACGAGAACTGGGCCAAGGACGGCGTAGCCCGTATGAAGAGCTATTTGATCGAATGTGGCATTTGGGATGAGGCCAAAGATGCGGATCTATCGGCCGAATTGCTGCTTGAAGTCAAGGAAGCAATTGAATATGCAGACAATGCGCCTTTTCCAAATCCCGAAGATACGCTGCTGCATGTGTATGCTGATAGCGATGGGGAGGGCCGGTAACGATGGCAATTATGGAATATATTGATGCGATACGTCTTGCTATGAAAGAAGAAATGGAGCAGGATGAAACAGTTTTTGTATTAGGTGAAGATGTCGGCGTGAAGGGCGGTGTCTTTACAACAACAAAGGGGCTCATGGATCAATTTGGGGAGCAACGTGTCATGGATACGCCGTTGGCAGAGTCGGCGATTGCAGGGGTTGCCATTGGTGCGGCGATGTACGGAATGAAGCCGATTGCCGAAATGCAGTATTCGGACTTTATGCTGCCGGCAACGAATCAGATTATTAGTGAAGCGGCTAAAATCCGCTACCGCTCTAATAACGATTGGAATTGCCCTCTGGTGATCCGCGCACCCATCGGCGGTGGTATTTTTGGTGGTCTGTATCACTCTCAGTGTCCGGAATCTATCTTTTTTGGTACACCAGGTTTAAAAATTGTTGCTCCATTTACACCTTATGATGCCAAAGGATTGCTCAAAGCAGCCATACGTGACCCTGATCCAGTGCTATTTTTTGAAAATAAAAAATCCTACAAGCTGATTAAGGGTGAAGTGCCTGCGGATGATTATATCGTACCGATCGGGAAGGCTAATCTACTACGTGAGGGTGACGATATTACGGTCATTGGATATAGCCAGCCGTTGCATTTTGTGATGCAGGCAGCGGAGGAATTGGAGAAGGAAGAGGGCATTACCGCACATGTTGTGGATTTGCGCACGCTTCAGCCATTGGACCGCGAAGCCATTATTGAGGCTGCACGACATACAGGCAAGGTCTTAATCGTTCATGAGGACAACAAAACAGGCGGTATCGGTGCTGAGGTATCGGCTATTATCAATGAAGAATGCCTGTTCGAGCTGGATGCACCGATTGAGCGCCTGTGCGCTCCTGATGTGCCAGCCATGCCGATTAGTCCACCGATGGAAAAGTTTTATATGTTAAACAAGGATAAAGTGAAGGAAGCCATGCGCCGTCTCGCCATGTATTAATATAGAGCAGTTTCGGACAAAAGCATTCCAAAAGTATAGCAGGGCAGCGATAAATCGCGCCCTTCTATGATGTTAAGGAGTTGAAAAAATGTCAGACCAAACACAATGGAACGACGTGACCATGCCGCAATTGGCTGAATCGCTCGTATCAGCGACAATTGCCAAATGGCTGAAACAACCTGGTGACCCAGTAGAGCAATTCGAGCCAATTTGCGAGGTCATTACAGATAAAGTGAACGCAGAAATTCCATCCACACTGGACGGTATTATGGGTGACCTGTTGGCTGAGGAAGGTCAGACGGTAGCGGTAGGCGAATTGATTTGCCGGATTCAGACGAAGTCCGCTGCACCAGCGGCATCAACAGGAGCGACAACCTCTACACCAGCAACCGAAAGTAATGCACAAGCACACTCCCAACAGGGAGCTGCTTCGGATCAATCCATGCGAGGACGTTTTTCTCCAGCCGTCCAAACACTGGCTGCCCAGCACAACGTGGATTTAAGCAAAGTGCCAGGCACAGGCATGGGGGGGAGAATTACCCGCAAAGACGTGCTGAATTTTGTGCAGCAAGGCGGTTCTACTACACCTAGAGTGACTGATCAGACGACTGGGAGCACGCAAGGACAAGGATCTCCTTTTACAGGACTACAGCAGTCTGCCACTCAATATAGTGCACCAGTTCAAAATATGGACCCTGCGATTCCGGTGCGTAACAGTGGCATTCATTTAACGGAGGCTCCAAAAGTTCCTATGGTCGAAGTTGAGGGTGGCAACAACAGATCCGAGTATTTTATTGATGTGACACCTATTCGTAGTGCAATTGCCCGCAATATGCGGCAAAGTGTTTCGGAAATTCCTCATGCCTGGACGACGATTGAAGTCGATGTGACCAACCTGGTGATGCTCCGCAACAAGATCAAAAACGAGTTCAAGCAAAAAGAAGGCATCAATATTACGTACCTTGCTTTTCTCATGAAAGCAGTCGTAAATGCAATCAAAGAATATCCGATCATCAATTCGGTGTGGGCAGTAGATAAAATTATTATTAAAAGAGATATTAATATTTCTTTGGCCGTAGGTACAGAGGACTCCGTTCTTACTCCTGTTATTAAAAAAGCCGACCAGAAAAATATTGCCGGATTGGCTCGTGAAATTGACGATTTGGCACGTAAAACTCGCGAAGGCACACTCAAACTGGATGATATGCAAGGTGGGACGTTTACCGTAAACAATACCGGTTCCTTTGGTTCAATCTTATCTTACCCGGTGATTAACTATCCGCAGGCAGCAATTCTTACCTTTGAGTCCATTGTCAAAAGACCAGTGGTTATTGATGATATGATTGCGGTGCGCTCGATGGCTAATCTGTGTCTGTCGCTGGATCATCGTATTTTAGATGGAGTGATTTGCGGACGATTCCTGCAACGGGTTAAAGAAAATCTGGAAGGCTACACCTTGGATACGAAGCTGTACTAATCATCCGAACAGTTAGGAAAATGGACGGAGAGGAAGTGACAGGCCGTGAACAGACGACCGCTTGATGTAACCTATACGAATAGGATGGAATATGCCCATGCTTGGGATGTCCAGAAGGAGATTGTGGGAAAGCTGGATGCGGGTGAGGCGAGAGAAACGCTAATGCTTCTCCAGCATCCGCCAACCTACACCATAGGTTCCCAGAGGCATCCTGAGCATTTGCTCTTCACACCAGAGCAGCTGAAAGAGAAGGGCATCAGCGTCTTTCAGATTGATCGTGGGGGAGACATTACATATCATGGACCGGGGCAACTTGTTGGATATCCCCTGCTTGTGCTTGGCAACCGAGAGGCACTAAATTTGCATGGATACCTTCGAAGTCTCGAAGAAGTGATCATTCAGTTGCTGGCATCTTATGGGATCGAAGGGAGCCGTAAGCCTGAATATACAGGGGTATGGATCGGGAATCTTAAAATTGCGGCCATTGGTGTCAAATTTAACAAATGCAAGCAACGTCGGGGCTTCGTAACCAGCCATGGCTTTGCTTTTAATATCAAGTCAGGAATACAGCATGAGGGCTTTGAAGGCATTGTTCCGTGCGGAATTCAGGAATATGGTGTGACATCATTAGAGGACTGTACACAGCAGTCTTTTTCGGTGGAGCAGATTGCGAGGGAAATTGTACCGTACTTTGAACAGCAATTTTCATTTGCCGCGCAATGGCAAACGCATTCCTTCCAATAAAAGGTCAGGCGGGCTATTGTGTGATTGACACGGGAGCCCGCCTGTTTGTTTGCTTGTGCAGCAGCTCGTCCACACACAGCTTGTAACGGATCTTGGGTGGTTCAACCCTTGAGAGGTGTAGTTGTTATAGTGGCATAATAAACGGCTCAATTACCATGAACAGCGTAGAACCAATCATAGCTGCGAGCATAACGTAAATGAAAAAACGAACCCATTTTTTGTTAGACATGTGTAACTCCTTTAGGATAGGTTTAAGTCATAGATAAGAACATCTATCCGTATTGTAGCGTAATCAGGAAAGAGAGGAAAGTTTAATGACAGTAAAAATAGTAAAAGACCGAATCTTACAGGAATTCATGGAACTCGTACAGGTGGATAGTGAAACCAAGCATGAACAGGAAATATCACGTGTTCTGAAAGAAAAGTTTAATGCACTTGGGCTGGAAGTCGTAGAAGACGATTCTCGCGAAAGAACGGGACATGGCTCTGGCAATTTGATTGTCACCTGGAAAGCTGAAGGTGTGGAGCAAGCACCCAAAATATTTTTTACCTGCCACATGGATACCGTGACTCCAGGCAAAGGCATCAAACCGCAGTTGGGTGAGGATGGCTGGATTCGCAGTGATGGTTCAACAATTCTGGGGTCGGACGACAAGGCGGGGATTGCTGCTTTGTTCGAGGCAATTCGTGTCGTACGCGAGCAGAACATTCCCCATGGTCAAATTCAGTTCGTGATTACGGCTGGCGAGGAATCTGGTTTAATGGGCGCACGGGCAATGAAGCCGGAAGTGCTGGATTCTGACTTCGGATATGCCTTGGATTCAAATGGTGAAGTCGGTTCTATTTGTATAGCTGCTCCCACACAGGCACGTATTGAAATGAGAATTACCGGAAAGTCTGCTCATGCAGGGGTCAATCCTGAAGATGGCATTAGTGCCATTCAAGTCGCTTCTAAAGCAATTTCTAAAATGAAATTGGGACGGATTGATAAGGAGACGACCGCTAACATCGGTAGCTTCGAAGGCGGCGGCGCGACGAATGTGGTTTGCGATTTTGTACTGATCCGTGCGGAAGCTCGCAGTATTGTGCAGGAAAAAGTTAATCATCAAATCCAGCATATGCGTGAAGCGCTCGAAACCACTGCGCGTGAATTTGGTGCCCAGGGAGAGTTCCGCAGTGAAGTCATCTATCCGGCATTCAGCTTTACAGAGCATGATGAAGTTGTACAGGTTGCACAGCGAGCTATTCAAGGATTGGGATTGGCAACATCAACCTTCCATTCCGGTGGCGGCTCAGATGCTAATGTATTCAACGGACTTGGAATTCCAACAGTGAATTTGGCTGTAGGTTACCAGAACATCCACACCACAGAGGAAAAGATCAAGGCCGATGACCTAGTGAAGGTTGCTGAAGTAGTCGTAGCTCTGATCCAAGAAACTACAAAGTAAAACTTGTTTTTCACATTTACAATAGAATTACATTTACAATATACCGAAAAAGGGTTCAGGTTAAAGAGGGGAACCGTGTTCCTCCTTTAGATCTGAACCTTTTTTGGAACCGTTAGCGAAGCAATAGTGGCTGTAGGTCCATATTCCTTTTGCCATTGACGGAGGAGGGTTTGAATCTGCCAGGCTTTGCCGACGATATGAAGGGTGGTTTCAGTACGGTAACTTTTCATTCTAAATTCTCCTTATAGCAGAATTTTAATATACTACCCCAGCATATGTTCCAAGTGGACAAGTTAGACTAATGTTGGAGATAATTAATAATGATAAGAAAAGATAGAGGACGAAGGAGGAAACATGTCTGATGAACGATCAAACGAACGAACAAGTGAACAATCCAACCAACAATGCACCTCGCAAGCCTTATTCCAATCCTGCGCTGGAGGAAAAGACAGTGTCCACACAGCCTATCTTTGAAGGGAAGGTCATTACGGTACAGGTAGACACGGTAGAGCTTCCTGACGGGTCTACTGGAAAACGTGAAATCGTAAAGCATCCAGGTGCAGTGGCAGTTTTGGCTCTACATGAGGGAAAAATGCTGGTCGTGGACCAGTACAGACAAGCTATGGGGCGCTGTGAGGTTGAAATCCCCGCGGGCAAGCTCGAGCGAGGTGAAGATCCGATGGAAGCCGCAGGACGTGAATTGCGGGAAGAGACAGGCTATACAGCCAAATCGTTGAAGCTGCTGCACTCTTTTTATACATCTCCCGGATTTGCGGATGAAATCATACATCTGTATGCGGCCGAAGATCTGGAGCGAGGTGAGATGGAACCAGATGAGGATGAATTCTTAGAGCTATTTGAAGTGACGCTGGAAGAAGCGCACACGCTTATTCGTGAAGGGCGCATTAGTGATGCCAAAACGATTCTGGCCGTCTATGCATGGCAACTTCGCCAACAAACAGGGAGCTTCTAAGCGGATGGATACAAATATATTAGAACTTAACAACTACTTTGCAGACCTGCATATCCATATTGGCAGAACGGAAAAAGGAGCTCCGGTCAAAATTAGCGGTAGCCGTGATCTTACGTTTGCCAATATAGCCAAGGAAGCCTCCAGTCGCAAAGGGATTGAGCTCATCGGAATCATTGACTGCCATGCACCTAATGTACAGGAGGATATTCGTAGCCATTTGCATACAGGTGAAATGGAAGAAATCAGCGGTGGTGGCATTGCATATAGAGATACAGTTATTATACTTGGCACGGAGCTGGAAATCCGGGCTGAGGGTCGTCCCGAGGCTCACATACTGGCCTATTTTCCTGATCTGGCGGCGATGGAGGATTTTACTCAATGGCTGGCTAAGCATATGAAAAATGTTAATCTCAGCTCACAACGGATCTACGCACCGCCACGTGAGTTGCAGCAGCAAATTTATGGACGTGGAGGCATTATGGTGCCTGCGCACGTGTTCACTCCACATAAAGGGATCTATGGAAGTTCCGCAGCCCGTATGGAGGAACTGCTGAATATGGAGCTCATTAGCGGGGTGGAACTAGGACTGAGCGCAGATTCATCTATGGCCGGCTTGATTTCGGAGCTGGATCGCTTCAGCTTTCTCACAAATTCAGATGCCCATTCCCTTGGGAAAATTGGACGAGAGTACAATAAAATATCAATGGCCAAGCCATGTTTTGATGAATTCAGGATGGCTTTGGAGCGGCGTGAAGGACGACGAGTGTGTGCCAACTACGGTTTGAATCCCAAACTTGGAAAATACCATCGCTCTTACTGTCAAAGCTGCGGTACGATTATTGACGAGCAGCAGATGGCGGACGAACGTTGCCCTAACTGTGGCCATACCAAGCTGGTACGGGGTGTGCTCGATCGAATCTGGAGCATTGCAGACCGTGAAGAGCCTGTAATTCCCTCTCATCGTCCTCCGTACATTTACCAGATTCCGCTGGAATTTATTCCAGGCTTGGGTAAAGCCAAGCTTAACCAGCTATTAGCAGCATTCGGAACAGAAATGAATATTTTACATGAGGTTACACAGGAGGAACTGTCTAGAGTCGTCGGTAATGTGTTGGCAGAGCAGATTGTACTTTCACGCGAAGGACGCCTGGCGCTTGTATCCGGCGGGGGTGGAACATACGGAAAAATAGCGAAATCCTAGTAATGTGTCCTAGTAAAGTCTTGTTCCTGTAAAAAGGCATATCAGCGCCAGCTTGTTCATAACCTTAAAATATCTCTGCCGCTGGCTTGGCGCATCATTCGTGATGTAAGATTTGCAGCGAAAGCTGCCCCATTTCTAGCCATCAGCCGTCGGTCTACTGTTGTTTTTTGGACAAACAAGCAGATGAAAGGGGCAGGGCCTGATGCAATGGTTTCGTCATACGTTAAAGGATCAGACGCCATATTATGTTTTTTTGGCTGTACTGTTTCTAGTGGGAGTTGTGTTTGGCGCACTAATGGTAAATGCACTCTCCCTGGAACAGTTACAGGATTTGTCCCGTTACCTGAAGGATTTTTTTGTGACGGTCAATCAAAACAAACAGGGCTTTGCTGATTCGCAGGCATCCTCTACCTTTTGGGACAGCGTATCTCTACATCTTAAATGGGTGGGCCTCATTTGGGTATGCGGACTTTCCGTCATTGGACTCCCGGGTATTCTTGTCTTGAATTTCCTCAAGGGTGTGTTGATCGGATTTTCTGTAGGTTATATGGTCGGGCAATATTCATGGAAAGGATTATTATTTTCGTTGGTTTCCGTTGCTCCACATAACCTGCTCGTGATTCCAGTACTGCTCGTTTGTAGTGTGGCTGCGATGACTTTTTCCATTCATATGATCAAGACCAAAATACTCGCTAACCGGCCATCAGAAGGGATGTTGCGTCCGTTGCTTTCTTATGCAGGATTGACTGCAGTGATGATGGTATTGCTCATCGGCAGTGCGTCTTTTGAAACCTGGGTCACTCCGGTTATGATGCAATGGGTCACTCCTATGCTGACAGCTTCCGTAACATCTTAATCTCATTTCAAAATGTTTGACTTTATTTGTATAGACCCCCTATAATAATAGGAGTGAAAAAAAGTGCAGTAGGCAGTAGCTTTGCAGGGGGAGGGAGACACATGGAAGCACGGATCGAAAAAATTAAGCAGCAACTGCAATCCCAGGGCTACAAACTAACGCCTCAGCGGGAAGCCACCGTCAGAGTTTTACTTGAGAACGAAGATGATCATCTGAGTGCGGAAGATGTATTTATGCTCGTCAAAGAGAAAGCTCCCGAAATCGGTCTGGCAACCGTATACCGTACCCTAGAACTGCTAAGTGAACTGCATGTCGTGGAGAAAATTAATTTTGGGGATGGCGTTGCGCGTTATGATTTGCGCGGCGATACAAGTAAACATCATCACCACCATTTGATATGTGTGCAGTGCGGCAGTGTAGATGAAATACTGGAAGATTGGCTTGGGCCATTAGAGGAGCGTTTGGAACGGGAATATAATTTTACTGTGGTGGACCATCGTTTGGACTTCCATGGTATTTGTTATCGTTGTAAGGCGAAGAACGATACAACCGCCCAGAAAACCCCAGGCAAATCCAAGAAAAACAAATCTCAGGATTAATAAGCTGACTACCCAGGCTCTCACCGGCGAAGACGCGTTCGGGAGAGCTTTTTTGGTTCAGAATTTGCTTTATAGGACCCAGTGGTATAAAACGGAATAGCTTGTCATACCCTTCCATATAGAGCCCTACATAGGGGTTATATTTAGGGAAGGCGGCTGATCCACATGGTACTTTCATTGCGGAGAGGACTGAAATGGCTGCGCATGCTGATATTGTTTGGGGCGCTGGCAATTATGTTCTTTTATAGCCTCAGACTGTTTACAGATTGGATAACACCTGTAGATCATTACCGAATACCAGAAGGACATGCAGTTAAGGTATTTGGCGGACAAAACGTGAATGATGGGTCCGAGCAACGAACTGCGTTGTTAGAACGCTTACGTTTCTTTTATTGGTATGGTGAGTAGTCTATGCAATCTTCTTGTGAGATGATGGTATAAAGACAGCACACAAAGAAGCAGGCGCAACAACTGAATCGCTGTATGCAGGACAAGGAGACTTTTGGAACTCATGAAAATGTATATTCAACCTTTCGTTCAATATATGGAAGAGGAGAAAGGGTTATCACGCAGTACGCTGGAAGCGTATCAGCGGGACGTACAGCAGTTTGTCGAGTTCGCAGAAAGCTGTGGTCTGGAACAGCCTGACAATGTCCAGCGGTCACATCTGGTACTATATTTGGGACGTCTGAAGGAAGAGGGAAAAGCCGCGGCGACAATTTCACGGAGCGTTGCCTCCATTCGCTCCTTTTTTCATTTTCTCATTCGAGAAGGAATCGCGATCCATGATCCGTCCGTTCTGGTGGAGCTGCCCAAAGCCACTAAAAAGAAACCCTCGGTGTTAACGCAAGATGAAATAGAGCGTTTACTGGCAGCGCCGGATGTGGGTAACCCACAAGGGGGGCGGGATAAGGCCATGCTGGAGCTATTGTATGCGACAGGCATCCGTGTATCAGAGCTGATTGCCCTGAACGTGCGGGATGTACACGTTGATTTGCGCTTTGTGCGCTGTGGCGGCGAGGCAGGTAAAGAACGTGTTGTACCGATCAGTCGTGAGGCATCACAGTGGACACAAGCCTACTTGGACGAACAGCGTCCAGCATTGCAAAGATCAATGCAGGGTGAAGAAGCTCAGGTAGAGCAGGAAGCCTTGTTCTTGAATGTATCAGGTCAGCGTCTCAGTAGACAGGGATTCTGGAAAATAATCAAAAAGTACGCTCAGGAAGCAGATATAAGCAAGGATATCACGCCCCATACGCTGCGGCACTCCTTTGCGGTACATATGTTGGAGGGCGGAGCAGACTTACGCTCTGTGCAGGAAATGCTGGGTCATGCTGATCTGTCAACGACGCAGGTATATGCACAGACAGCTAGACGAAACATGAAGGAAGTATACGAAATGCATCACCCTCACGGCGGCAACCGCACTTCCCATGAAAGCAAGGATCGAACGTAATGTAGCTTTGCTATTATAGAAAATGTGATCATGACTATAACTTTACGATTGTACAAGTCAGGAGAGATGTTTATGTCAACAGCTAATCAAGCTACAATTCAGGAAGCAGCAGATTATATTCGTGCCCAGAGCGGGATAAGTCCAGAGATTGGTCTTATTCTGGGATCGGGGCTCGGTATACTGGCCGATTTGATTCAAGATGGAGTAAGTATTCCTTATCAGGATATTCCCCATTTTCCCGTTTCAACCGTGGAAGGTCACGAGGGAGAGTTACTATTAGGTACTATCGAAGGTCGCGCTGTCGTCATGATGAAGGGGCGCTTTCATATGTATGAGGGGTATGGTCCGCAGCTGACGGCTTTCCCTGTTCGGGTAATGAAGCAGCTCGGGATTCAAAGCCTGCTCGTGACGAATGCGGCAGGTGGTGTAAATACGTCCTATAAAGCGGGCGATTTGATGGTCATCTCGGATCATTTGAATTTGACCGGACAAAATCCGCTGATTGGCCCGAATGATGCTGCGCTGGGCGTTCGTTTTCCAGACATGTCGGAGGCGTACAGCCGCCGCTTACGTGAAATTGCCAAACAAACAGCCATTCAACAAGGTTTTAGTCTGCAGGAAGGTGTATATGCCGGATTGCTGGGACCCAACTATGAAACACCTGCTGAAATCGTTATGCTGCGTACACTAGGGGCAGATGCAGTAGGGATGTCGACCGTGTCAGAAGTTATTGTAGCCCGTCATGCGGGGATTGAAGTATTGGGCTTCT
>NZ_JCAJRU010000177.1:0-10787 GCF_059447605.1 Paenibacillus sp. N119s
TGAATCTATGAATTCATATCTACACACAGGTCATATGACTTTACGGGTAACCACGTCGCTGCATATATTACAATATCCGCCCCGAGAGGAGGAGCAGGTATGAATGTTAATCCAAGTATGTTTAGTATGATTTGTGCCACTGCAGGAGCCATTATTACGTTTGCCTTTGGCGGCTGGAATCAGCTTATGGTGCTATTCACGGTTGCAATGGCTGTTGATTATGTAACAGGGGTCGCTGCCGCTGTGAAGACTGGGCAAGGATTAAGCAGTAAAGCCGGCTTTTGGGGGTTGGCGAGAAAGGCTTTAATGCTCATGGTGATTTCTTTGGCGCATCATGTGGACCTCCTGATGGGTACGGAAATCATGAAAGGGGCGACAACGTATTTCTATCTGTCCAACGAATTGATCTCGATTACGGAAAACTGTTCACGAATGGGTCTACCGCTTCCGCCGAAGCTTAAGAATTTTTTTGCCCTACTAAAGGACAAGGAGTCTGATGGTAAAAATGATGGAAAAGATCGCTAAGATCACTAAGATCACAAAGTTTCTTTCCGTATGTGGGGCGTTATGATAAAATTTTCAAGAGAACATTTTTAAGATAAGGAGCCTATACGCATGATTAAACATATTGTTTTGTTCAAATTGAAAGATCGCTCCCCTGAAAGCATTGAACATACGGCATCTATTTTGCGCAGCATGAATGGCAAGATCAAAGAGCTGTTGTCGCTAGAAGTAGGCACAGATGTGATTCGTTCGGAACGTTCTTATGATATTTCCCTTACCGCTGTGGTCGAAACACTGGAAGACTTGCAAACGTATCAGGTACACCCCGTGCATCAGGAAATTATTGTACACATGAATGAAGTGAAGGATGTATCTATCGCAGTTGATTATGAAATCTAAAGCGGTTACTGGAGGTGCAGAACTTTGTATTATGTCAACCGGGAACAAATTGAGCTTCGACTAGGGGCCGTTCCCGACATTGTCGCCGGACTTCGCCAGACATCTGCCGCCTGGAACGGCGATCTGTTGCAGGGACTCGTGCAGGAACGTTGCCTTCATCTGGCCATTGAGACGATCACAGACGTAGGAAGCTATATCATCGACGGTTTTATTATGCGTGACGCCAGTAGCTATGAGGACATTATCGGTATCATTCATGAGGAAGGTGTATTGGATGATACCGTATTTCATTCACTATTAGAACTGGTAGCCTTGCGCAAACCCTTAGTACAGGAGTATTTCCATTGGGACCGGACAAGCCTTCACCCACTTACACCTAAGCTGCCTGGGTTGCTGGAGCTTTTTGTAACCAACGTGCACGATTATTTATATAAGGAATTGGGTCCTCAGCCCGAGGGAGTGTAAAGGCAAAAGTGACGGATAAGTATATCGTACCCGAAATGCCCACTAGGCGCATGATCTTGACACTGTTGAAAACCCAGGGACCTGTGGGCGTCGGAAGCTTGGCAGCTCAATTGGGCATTACTGAAATGGGGGTGCGCAGGCATCTCAAATTAATGGAGCAGGATGGTCTGATTGTGGCTACGATCCTGAGACAGGCGATGGGACGCCCGACGTTTTTGTACAGCCTGAGCGATCAGGGAAGCGAGCAGTTTCCTCGTAATTATGATCATCTATTACTGGAACTGTTAGAGGAGCTGGATGAAGAGCAGGGAATGGAAGCTGTTCACTCGTTGTTTGATGGGAGAAAACGTAAAATGCTGAAGCGATACGCCCCCCACATAGAGAGTGAGTCTACACTGGCTTCACGTGTGGAAAAGCTTTCGGGCATCCAGAACGCTTCGGGTTATATGGCAGAGTGGCGCGAGGAAGAGGATGGCAGTTACTCTATTATGGAGTACAATTGTCCGATCTCTCAGATCGCCAATCGTTACCGCAAGGCTTGTGAATGCGAACAGCAAATGTTTGAGGAGCTGCTGGATGCCGAGGTTGTCCGTGAGGATTGTTTGGCGGATGGAGGCCGTTGCTGCTTGTATCGTATCCGCTCCAAAAATAAGTAGAAATTTTCTGGCTTGTTCTCTGTATCATGACAGGCTCTCCATGCTTATAATGCATTAACAGATGGGCATTCGCCCGGGCATAAGGGAGAGATGAATATGAAAGAGAACTGCAAAAGCTTTATCCGTGGCGCGTTGATAGGCAGCATTGCTGGCTCGGTTGCTGCGTTGTTATTTGCTCCTAAGTCAGGTCGCGAGCTGCGTCAGGATATTACAGACCAGGCTCGTCACGTGAGTGATAAGGGACAGGAGCTTGCGGGGAAAATTTCAGATACCTCCATCGAGTATACTGACAAAATTAAGGAGGCAGCTTCAGCCGTCATTCATGAATTAGGTCATTTGCGTAAAAAGAGTGATATTGCTTCAAAGGTTGGCATTTCATCCGTGCCTGTTCAAGAGAATACGGAAGAAGATGCTCTATAACTGTCTGTATATCGTAGGTGAAACAACCGACTATAGCTTGAGTTTGTGGCTTCCCCTATTAGGGTGAAGCCTTTTTGTTGATCGCTTCCTCGTTTTAGGGTAATCTTTTGGGGTACCTTTTACGCCAATACGACATAAGGTATGTAGCAACGGATAGATTTTCCGAGATGAAATAACTCATATTTAACAAAAAAGGAAGCGGTGTGTACGTGCAGCAAGCGATTGCAATATTGGATTCCGGTGTAGGAGGTTTGACGGTTGTTAAAGAAGTCATGCGTCAGCTTCCGCGGGAAAAAATTATTTATTTTGGAGACACTGCGCGCACCCCGTATGGTCCCCGGCCATCGGAAGAGGTTAAAAAATTTACAGAGCAGATGGTTGATTTTCTGATTCAATTTAATCCGAAAGTCATTATTATTGCTTGTAACACAGCAACAGCTGCGGCATTGGAGTATATAAGCCAAAAGGTATCCATTCCGGTGATCGGAGTTATCCACCCTGGGGCTCGTGCTGCGATCAGCGCGACCGCTACCGGGTATGTCGGGGTGATTGGAACTGTCGGTACGATTCGAAGCGGAGCATATACAACTGCGCTCAAGCAGTTGTCTCCCTATGTAGACGTGGTGAGCCACGCTTGCCCTGCGCTTGTGCCTTTGGTGGAACAAGGATTGTTCCGCTCCAAGACGACATCGCAGGTTGTGGAGGATTCATTGAGACCTATTCAAACGTATCCGATTGATTGTCTGATTCTTGGTTGTACGCATTATCCTTTTTTGAAGGAAACGATTCAGGAAGTCATGGGTCCTGCGGTGAAGCTTATTAGCTCGGCAGATGAAACAGCACGGGAAACAAGTACCATTTTGTATAATAAGGGCAAGTTGGAGGCCGGGGACGAAACGCCAGTACATCAGCTTTTTTGTTCCGGCGATCCAAAGTTATTCCAGCGCATTGCCGCCCAGTGGCTTGGAGAGCAGATTCGGCAGACGCCTGTTGTCTGGCAGGTCACCCATCTGGATTAACAGGACAACCAACTTTTTTTGTCATGGGACAAAAGAAGTTGGTTGTTTTGCTTTTCGCTCATCAAGACACGCAGCGTCTGCATAACATGCAGTAAGGCAGATGGAAGGGGCGTAGTAAGATGAAGGAATATATCGTTCAAAAAGGAGATACATTGCACCGGGTCGCCTCGGCTTTTAAATTATCGGCGGATACTTTGATCGTAGATAATCCGTGGACCGCCACGCAACCCTATCTGATTTGTGGTCAATTGCTATATATTCGTCCGTCTATGGATCGTAAATACGTTATTCAGCCTGGGGAGAATGCACGACGGATTGCCAAACAGTTCGGTGTAGAGCTTGATGAGCTGCGGCTCGCCAATTCGGGGCTTGCAGAGTATGAATTTGTGGAAGGAAAGACAATTACCATTCCTGAAGATCATCAGGATCAGATTGTACGGTTACGTGGAGAGTATAGTTATGAAGATTTAAAGGAAGATCTGGGGGCATTGGCCCGCAAATATCCTTTTATTGAAGTTGGCAGCATTGGTACCAGTGTCATGGGGAAGGATATCCCTTATATACGGATGGGGCAGGGAACGCGGAAAATTCATGCCAACGCTTCTGTACATGCTAACGAATGGCTGACGACACCTTGTTTGCTGCGTTTTATAGAACAATATGCACAAGCGCTTAGTCTAACTGGAGAGCAGGGAGATGGGCAACTTCACGATGAGCGAAGAGAACCCGCTGGAACTCCTCAATGGGTGTATGGGGGCTCCCCGCAGGATTTCATGGAGCATACATCCTTATGGGTGGTACCGATGGTCAATCCGGATGGTGTAGAGCTGGTGCAACAGGGTGTACTCCCAACGCACCCCATGTATCATGAACTCAGCAAATGGAATGAAGGACGTGCTGATTATCGTGGCTGGAAGGCAAACATTCGCGGTGTCGACCTCAACGATCAGTTTCCGGCGTATTGGGAAGAGGAGGTGCGTAGACGCGGTAAGACAGGGCCGTCCCGACGAGACTATGCGGGCCCTGCACCTTTGTCTGAGCCAGAGTCCAGGGCCCTTGCTGATCTAACGGAGCGCGAACAGTTCGACATGGTGCTATCCATACACAGCCAGGGACAGGAAATTTATTGGAATTATCGAGATCTAGAGCCTAAGGAGAGCCGAGATTGGGCATTACAGCTGGCTGCTGCGACAGGGTATCGGGCGGTAAAGCTGGGGGGAAGCGATGCAGGCTATAAGGATTGGTTTATACAACGGTTTGGTAAACCGGGATTTACCGTTGAAGTCGGTCTAGGCGTAAATCCACTGCCTATGCGTGATTATGACGATATTGCAGCAGAAGTTGGCATGTTAATGGCGACGGTGCTGTCATGGTAGCAGATCGGGCCAGTTGAAACGTATTGCATCATTTGCGCGTATTAGGGGGAGCACGTTTTTACAAGTGTTCCTCTTTATATATCCCTTCAATAGGGTATATATATTAGGAGCATTGGAAATGGAGTGAACAACCTATGAAGTGGAAAAGACTACTATCTCTCCGTCAGTGGTCACATGTATTTCGTCGTATGCCCCGATTGATTACCTCTTCGAGAATTCCTTTGGGTGAAAAATTACTTTTTGCAGTGCCTGTATTGCTCTATTGGATACTGCCTGATGTCATGCCGTTTGTGCCTATCGACGACATTGGTGTGACGTTATTGCTTATGAATTGGTTCGTCACCCGTGCTGAACGAAAGTATCCCGATTTGCTTGAAAAACAGCAGGCACGTGTCCGGTAAATATAAACTTGTGAATTTCGTGATTGCGATTTTTTACGATTTTCTTTACAATAGGAATATTGCCTTGTGCTATGCTGCACAACTTTTTTCTATTAAGGAGAAAGGCGAATTATTGGAATTGTTGATTTTACCCGCTAGGTTGTGTGGTGCGGATAGGTATCCATTGGACCACATTTCATTAATGAATATGAAGGAGATGAAGCTTAATGAACTGCAAAATTACTCGTAACGCAGCTAAAGTATTGAAGCTTGAACTGGATAAGGAAGAAAACCAAGGGAAGAGCTTGCGCGTTGTTATTACTCATGCTCATGGAGATCATGCTCATTACGGGCTGGATTTGGACACGCCTAAAGAAACAGATACAGTTGTATCTACGGATAAAGGTATTGATGTAATTTTGGAAAGCGGTCAGCCGTTGCTGGATGGTGTAAAAATCGATTACTTGTATTTCCCCGAAGAAGGATTTGTCATTACTAACCCTTCCCAAGGTAATCACGGCGACCACTAAGCCGGAGCTCGGAGGGATGACAGATGGCTAATGATATTCGCGTATGTGATGAGTGCAATCATATCCGCTTAAAGACGATCTTGCCTAAGCTGAAAAAGATGGCACCCGATGCCGAGATCAAAATCGGTTGCAAATCATATTGTGGTCCTTGTGGCAAACGGGCGTTTGTGTATGTGAACGGACGTTATGTGAGTGCGGCCACAGAGGATGAAGTATTAGAAAAGGCTGCACGCTTTATAAAATAGTTCGAGTGCGCATAGCTGGCACTTTTTGAATAGTTCTCCTCCTTCTGATCCATGCTAATAAATGTAGACCAGCCCAGAAGGAGGAGTGACCCATGGCCCAATATGATTCTAATCTCGACAATCACAGTGTCGAGGCTCAAACACAAAACTCAGTGGACAAGCTCCACAATGCCGTCTCTCAGGCATTGTCACATCCGGCTGAGCAGCTGATTGAGCAGGCGGAGCAATCTCGCACTCATGCAGAGCATGCTATATTGCAGGCAAAGGATAGCCTTGGTGACGATGCAGTAGAAGTTGCTGAGGAAATGCTTGGTGAAGAGGTGCAACGTCTTGAGCAGGCTAAAAAAACGTTGCGTTCCTGAGTCTGGTTAATCGCGACGAGCGCAGTCCAATGACTGTCAATAACAAAAATCCCGATCCACAGCCCTTATAAGTTGCTGGATCGGGATTTTTGTTTATATATCAGTTAGTTATGAAATCGACATCCTTGTTACTTCTTTGCTTGTGTCTCCCATTCGCGAATAAGATCGTAAGTGATGACCTGATCGGATATGTTCAATCGATTGAGAGCTTCAGTATAGCCCGGCCCGCAGGCGTTCACATCTGTAGGTTGCCCTGTACTCAGATTGTAGCAAGTCCCTTTGGAGAATGTACCATCCTCAGATGGAATGTAGTACACTCGACCGTCCGTGAAAGCACCCGTGCGGAGCACAACCATACGCGGCTTTCCACTAAACAGATCGTTCCCCATAAAATGATAGGGCTTCGTAGAGATGCCGAGCAGATGCATCACAGAAGGAGTCAAATCCAGCTGTCCTGCCGGTTCTGTATACGTGCCTGCTTGGCTTCCGTCGGGAAGATGCACAAGTAATGGCACTTGATTCATGATTTTCTGCATGTCTAAATCGATCAGTGGCTTGCCTAAAAACTTTTCATACAGTGCTTTGTCTTTAATGGAATTGTCATGATCCCCGTAGAACATCAGGATCGTATTATCCCACAGTCCGTCTTTCTTCATCTGATCTACCAGTTCACCCAAAGCCTCATCCACATAATGGACGGATTTCAGATAGTCTCCGAACATCGTACCTTCAAACTCGCCAACATCCAAATCTACAGCGTCAGGTGACAGGTTGTATGGATGATGGCTCGAAATACCGACCATATAGGCGTAGAACGGCTGCTTCACTTCGGTTGTGAGATCGTTGAGCGTTTGTCTGAAAAAGGATTTGTCTCCCAGAGACCAGCCGAGGGGCTCATCTATTTTAAAATCCTTTTTACTATAGAACTTGTCATAGCTCATCGCCTTATACATCGTGTAACGGTTCCAGAAGCTGCTGTCGTACACGTGAAACGCATTAGGACTATAACCTGTATCCTTCAAAATGGAAGGCAGTGTGTCGAATTTATGGTCCGCATAACGGATAAATACCGAACCCGTAGGGAGCGGATGCAGCGAAGCGTGGGTAGAGAAGTCCGCGTCCGAAGTACGTCCCTGCGCAGTTTGATGGAAATAATTATTAAAATACATGCTTTCCTTCATCAATTTATCAAAGTTAGGCGTTATTGCTTGACCGTTGATCTGTTTGCCGATAAAAAAGTTCATGAACGCTTCAGCTTGAATGACCATTACATTTTTGCCCTTATACTTGCCATAGAGGTCATTTTTCACCTGAAGTAACTTCTGGTGTTGATTGAACCATTCTTTATCCTTATCGGATTCCGCCTGAGCCAATGTAGGCTGGGGTCCTAGATGATCCTGGCTGTAGCGATAGATATCGTACCCATGAAATCCGATCAATCCAGTTACGTTGTACAAGGCCATCGACCACCAGTTGCCGACAAATATGCCTGTTGCCCAAGTAGAGGTATATATTTTGATCGGCCCAAAGGTCAAAATATAGCCAATCAGGAAAGCCAATGCCCCCTTGGAGAAGCGAAGCAGAAATCTTTTCGTGAGAGAGCTACGGGACCCTTCAAAATAATTATCACTCGTTGTAAACCGACGTCTCAAGGAAGCCACGAATATGACATATGGAATGAATAAAATCCAGTCTGCAAAAAAGAAAATATCCCACCAGTACATCAGAGATGCGATACTTCCACCCAGAGAATCAACTTGTCCAGCTTGAAGCAAAACGGGAATCGTAATGAAATCCTGGAAATACCGATAATAAACCATGTCGGAATAAATGAGCGCGGTGAGCAATATATCGAGCACCACAAGAGCAATCAAACGTCCGCGACGTGGCAACCACAAGGTCCAGAAGCTTACAAGCAACAAGGAACCAATAGCAATGACATAATCCAGCAGGTTCATGTCAATATTTTGGGCATGCAGGTTATAATGAATCAGTACGAGCTTGCCAATCATGAGTACAAAAAACAAAGCTAATCCGAAATATTGAGACAGCAGTAGCCTGCTGAACATGTTACCAGTGCGTCTTGCACTGGTCGTGCGAATAACCAACACTTTACCCCCTCTGGCAGAAATGTTCGGCTAGTATAAACTATACATTAACGTAATGTTAAAACCGAAATGCCTTTAATTATTATAGCGCTCATCCTGCGCATTTCAATGATTAAGTAAAGGAAATGCAGCACAAATCAGGCCAGGAAACGAACAAGGGTTCGTTTCCTGGCCTATATAGCTCGATCATTTAGGACTGCAACGGCGAAGAATCTTTGCGGCGCGGAGGCAGGGGGCCCAGATACTGATAGTATTGGCATTCGATTCGGCCGTTAAACAGCTTGCGGCGTTTGTCGGCTTTACGGCCCCAATAATGCTCAAATTGCTTGGTGGAGCTAATAGCAAAGAAGGACCATGTCTTCATTTCGGCTGCCGTACGTGCGAGTGTACGAATCAGCTTTTCCACCTCGGCTTGCTCACTGAGTCTTTCGCCGTAAGGGGGATTAGTAATCATCACACCATACTGGCCCTCAAGTCTGACCTTGCTGGCAGGCAGTACCTTCAGTGAAATATCTTTAGCAAAGCCGGCTGCTTTTACAGCCGCTTCAGCAACTTGTATAGCATTAGGATCGATATCGCTACCTGCAATCTCAAAAGGAATATCATCACGGGTCAGATCCATCGCCTCGTCGCGAGCCTGATTCCATAATTCTCTGCCAATGACAGGCCATTCTTCCGAGTTAAAGGTGCGTCTCAGACCTGGCGCAATGTTCCAGGCTTGCATAGCTGCTTCGACTAATAAAGTACCCGAACCGCAGCATGGGTCATAGAATGGGCGATCCGGGCTCCAGCGACTAAGCTGAATAAGAGCGGAAGCCATTGTTTCTTTGAGGGGCGCCTCTGTTACGAGCTTGCGATAGCCTCGTTTGTGCAGCCCTGGACCGGTTGTGTCCAGGGTTATCAGTGCACGGTCATTTAATAGAATGACCTCGATGACGTAGCGAGGACCATCTTCAGCAAACCAGTCTGTATGGTAGGTTTCCTTGAGCTTTTCTACAATCGCCTTCTTGACGATTCCCTGACAGGCTGGTACGCTACTAAGCTGTGATTTGTGTGAACGTCCCTCTACGGGAAATTCACCATCTACAGGAATCCAATCCTGCCAAGGCAATGCTTTGGTACCCTCAAATAGCTCGTCGAAGGTAGTTGCAGCAAACTCGCCCATTTTAATAAGAACGCGGTCTGATGTGCGAAGCCACAGGTTGCATCGGCATATATCCTTATAATCTCCAGAAAAAACGACGCGGCCATTCTCGACGGTCAGATCCTTGTATCCTAGTTCTCTAAGTTCCCGGGCCACGACGGCTTCAAGTCCCATCGGCGCAGTTGCAATTAGTTGCAGTTGAGTCATTAAACGTATTCACTCCGTCTCATAATCATGTAAGCTTGGTTCAATCCTTATAGTATAGGTCATTGTACTCGAAGAGACAAATCGTTAAGGTAAATAATTTACGAAGGACACCGCGTCCAACCTGCGTTATGATAGAAGAAGAAGGAGAGATGAAACGTGGAAATTACACCCAATATGACGCCTGAACAATATGTAGAGCAACTGGTACAAGAGGATGAGGCGTTGCGCGGCATTAGGGAGGCTATTGTTGAAAAAGGTATGCCTGAAGTCTCGGTTGCCCATCCCTATGGGAAGCTATTGACCTTTCTGATCGAAGTTTCTGGGGCACAGCAGGTACTGGAGATCGGAGCATTGGGCGGATACAGTGGAGTATGTCTGGCCCGTGGGCTAAGAGAGAAAGGGCGCATTGTGTCCCTAGAGCTAAAAGAGGCCTACGCAGCGCTGGCACATCAACATATGACAAACAACGGCTACGGTGATTGTGTCGAATATCGTATCGGACCTGCAGCAGACAGCCTGAAGAAACTTCAGGAAGAGGGAAGAACTTTTGATTTTTTCTTCATTGATGCGGATAAGGAAAATTACCCGGTGTATCTGGAATATGCGATTGCACTGGCCAATCCAGGCGCTATTATTGCCGGAGATAATTGTTTTCTGCGGGGACGGACACTGAACATAGACAAGAATGGACCTGCCGTACAGGCCGTGAGACGTTTTAACGAAACGATAGCAACGGACCCACGGCTGGTCAGCACGCTTTTGCCAGCTTATGATGGTTTGGCGTTGGCGCGAGTAAAGTGACGAGAGTCTCTAAAGTGTATCTATACCAAAAGAACCTCCTTATCCACAGTAGCGTGGAGCGGAGGTTCTTGTCTGTTAAGGCAGGCTATCCTACCCAAAGGTTGTCTTACCTGAAATGAGGCGTAGCCTTACGATCGTAAAGCTTCATACGTACCCAGATTATGTTGACGA
>NZ_JCAJRU010000178.1:0-10744 GCF_059447605.1 Paenibacillus sp. N119s
AGCGACTCTACTGTACTGCTGTAGCCAGTCTCCAAAGAGCCGTGAAAATCAGGCAGCGAAACAGAAAACAGCAGACTGTCCTTCAATGCTCGTTCTCGCTTGAATGCCTTTACTCTGGACTGAAAATCAACGCCTGCCACCTCGGTGAGAGCCGTGCTGATAACGCCGATGACATCTGGGTGGTGCTTGGACCAGATATGATCCAGCGCCTCCTCCAGATTCCGGTCTGCATCAAATATAACGTCCATCTCTTGCAGTGCAGAGGTCTGAATGGCAATCGGCTCTCGAAAATGGCGAGTCAGCAGCGCCTTGGAGAAGGCCGAGCAGCCCTGAGCGCTGTGCAGCAAAGGCATCGAGCGATACATCCCCTGCAGAGCCAGCACGCCACCCAAAGGCTGTCCTACCTTGAGTGGGTTGACACTGACAGGCTTCATGACAGATTTAATCGGCAAATTAAGTCTCCTCCTCCCATGGAGCCAATTTGGCGGCCAGCTCCCATACCGGATGCTGCAGCGTATGCACAAGCTGTTTCGCCAGAGATAACAGCCCGTCATAGCCCGCATAGGCCTTGTGTCGCTCCTGATTGATGTCCACAAAAGGAATCTGTTCCTTGAGCGCCATATACATGTTCCGGCCCCCGGCAATGACCATGTCTGCCTTGCGACTCCGGACGGTCTTGAGAATCTGCCGGGCGCCACCTTCCGGGATATATTCCGCATCATCTCCGATACGATCAGCAATCCGGGATACATCCTCGGCAGTGCTTTTATTGGTTCCTACACCAACCACCTTTATGCCCAGCTCCTGCAAAGCCGTAATGACAGACCAGCTCTTTACCCCCCCGGTATAGAGCACTGCCCGTTTTCCTTTCAGCTGCTTGCGATAGGGCCTCAGCTCCAGCGATAGCCTCATTTCCTCCCGTGCGGCCAGCTTATCCACCCGTCGCTCCACATCACGATCTCCGGTCAGGTAAGCCATCTGCCGTAAGGAATAGCTCGTCTCTTTTGCTCCATAAAATGAACCTTCAAAATAAGGAATGCCGTATTTACGCTCCATTTGGACTGCCAGACCCAGCAAAGCCCGGCTGCATACGACCATATTGGCCTTGGCACGATGCGCCCATCCCACCTCACGGAACCGACCATCCCCGGTAATTCGGGACAGGATACTCATCCCCGTTTGCTGCATCAGCCGCTGGATATGCCACATCTCACCCGCAATATTGTACTCCCCGATGAGATTGATATCATGGGGAGTTGTCTGCTCCGGCTCAGTACTGCCGATAATTTGCTGGAATAGCACATCTCCCGCTAGCCGGGTCCCGAGATTCTTGCTACCCACGAATCCGGGACTGTTCACCGGAATGATCGGCGTCCCCAGCCGCTCCGATTCGGCCTTGCAGACTCCCTCGACATCTTCACCGATGAGGGCTGTGACACAGGTTGTATAGACAAACACAGCGGGAGGAGCAAAACGGCTGACAATGTAGCGAATCGATTCATGCAGCTTCCGCTCACCACCAAAAATGATGTCCTGTTCTCCAAGATCAGTAGTGAAGCCATACGCCGACAGTTCCGGGCCGCTGGACAAGCTGCCTCTGCTCTCCCAGCTATTCCCAAGACAGGCAATTGGTCCGTGCACCAGATGAGCCGCATCTGCAATGGGGATCAGGGTAATCTGAGCCCCGTCGAAGGAGCAGCCACCTGAGGCCTCCCCCGGCACAGGCCGGGGACAGGGCATACTTTTGGGAATTTTGTTGCCGCAGGATACTTCTAGCCTTCCGTTAGACACAGCCGGTTCCATCTGCACACCCCCTTATTTCAAATAGAATCCATTGAAATTACAAGGCAAGCTGTCAACTTCCATCTACGTGGGACTGCAATTAGCGCACCAGATCAAAGCTATGATCCGGAGCCTGCTCTTCCATGACATCCAGTACGGTATTCACGAATTGGGTAAGCAGATTCAGCGCACCCTGATAGCCGATAATCGGATAACGATGCAGATGATGCCTGTCAAAGATCGGAAAGCCCACACGGAGCAAAGGAATTTTCGCATCTTTTGCAGCGAACTTCAGATGGGAGCTGCCAATAGCCAAGTCCACCGGTTCCTGGAACAGCAATGAACGCATATGCCACAAATCCTGACCGACATGAACCGTGGCTTCTGCACCGTAAGGGCTGGACTTCAACAGAAGCTCTGCCTCCTTCTCAAATTTCCGATCTCCATTGGAGCAAACAATATGCACCGGCTCCATACCTAGCTCCAGACAAAAGCCAATCAGGCCGATGAGCATATCCGGGTCTCCTGCCATAGCCACTCGTTTGCCGTGCAGATAGGTATGCGAATCCATCATGGCATCCACCATTCGGGCGCGCTCCTGCTTCAATGCCTCTGGAATTTCTTTTCCGGACAGCCGACTGATCTCTTCAAGCAAACGATCTGTAGCGCGAATGCCCAGCGGCGTGGAGATGGAAGACACCTGCTGTCCCCAGGTTCGTTTCATGTAGCCTAATGTTTTACGAAGAGAGTACTGCTGGATCGCCAACGTACCGACAGCATCTGCGGCCTCTGGCACATCCGCAAGCGGCGTTCCCCCGTAATAGTAGCTGTACTCTCCCGTGGCCCCTGAATCAAAATTACTGCTGTGGTCACCCAGAATAGTATACGTAACGCCGAACATCCCCAGCATGCGCCGCATTTCCGCAAAATTGCCCGTATACCCGTCAAACCCGAGCAGTACATTCAGCTTCAATTCATGACCAGGCTGTGGCGTCCGGCCTGACTTGTTATACAGCGTCTCCAGTACAGAGCGCAGCATGGCGTCATAGCCTGTAATATGTGAACCGGAAAAGCTGGGGGTATTGGCAAAAGGAACTGGCATAGCTTCGGGAAGGACTCCCTCCTGACGGGCATTAGCCAGGAAGGCAGATAGATCATCCCCGATTACCTCTGCCATACAGGTCGTGCATACCGCAATCATTTCCGGCTGATACAAGGCAATACAGTTCTCTATACCGTCAATGAGGTTGCGCATGCCGCCGAATACGGCGGCATCCTCGGTCATTGAAGTGGAGACAGCAGGAACAGGTTCTTTGAAGTGACGGGAAAGATGGCTACGAAAATAAGCTGTACAGCCCTGTGAGCCATGAATGAACGGGAGCGTTTTTTCGAAGCCGAGTGCAGCCATAACCGCTCCCAGCGGCTGACAAGCCTTGGCTGGATTCACGACTACGGCTGTACGGGCGAAATTCTTATCCTTGTATTCCTTGGTCTTGGTATACTCTAGGGTAGCGGTAACCTCCTCTGGCGAGCAAGGGGCCTCGAAGGCCCGTTTCTCCTCACGCTGGCGCACATATTTATCCTGCCGAAACAACTGATTGTGATCGACAATATTCAGACGCTCGCTCATACCGACACCTCCGTAGTCTGCCGGGACGGCAGCAGGCTCCATACTGGACTGTTTAGGGTCATATCCATATCACGTGCAAAAATCTTAAAACCATCAAAACCATGATAAGGCCCGCTGTAATCCCAGGAGTGCATTTGACGGAAGGGAATGCCCATTTTTTGATACACGTATTTCTCCTTGACTCCAGCGCCCATTAAGTCAATCTTCAGTCGCTGGGCCAATTCCTCCAGCTCATATGCCGTTGGATCATCGTACAGAATAGTGCCTTCCTTTACATCAGGGACCGTCTTTGCGTAATCATCCTTATGGGCAAACTCATAGCCTGTAGCCACAATTTCCATACCCAGATCCTCATAGGCACCGATGGTATGCCTTGCCCGCAACCCGCCAATCAGAAGCATCACCTTTTTGCCCTCCAAACGTGGTCGGTA
The DNA here is from genome assembly GCF_059447605.1 of Paenibacillus sp. N119s. Taxonomy (NCBI): domain Bacteria; kingdom Bacillati; phylum Bacillota; class Bacilli; order Caryophanales; family Paenibacillaceae; genus Paenibacillus; species Paenibacillus sp. N119s. The sequence goes on from NZ_JCAJRU010000178.1 coordinate 3,844, forward strand.
TTTACGGATGACTGCCTCCATCTGCGGCATATATTGGGCGATGACCTGCTCACATTTTTTCTGAATCGTCTCGTCAAAGCGGGCAGCAATCGCTCTTAGGCTCTCTATCGTCTTGGTCGGACCGAAGAAGTTATATTCCATCCAGGGAATTCCGTATTCCTGTTCCATCGTTGTGCACATATAATTCATGGAACGATAACAGTGGATCAGGTTGAGCTTGGATTTATGCGCAATTCCCAGCTCATTGATCGTACCGTCACCCGACCACTGCGCTATGACCCGCAGGCCCATTTCCTCCAGCAAAATGCGTGAGGCCCAGGCATCACCACCGATATTGTAGTCCCCGATGATAGAGACGTCATAAGGTCCGCATTCCTTCAGTTCGCGGCGACCCATCAGAAAATCGCGGATAGCATCATTGGCAATGTGATGGCCCAGAGACTGACTCACCCCGCGAAAGCCCTCACAGCGTACAGGAATGACCGGAACGCCCAGTTCCTCTGTCATCTTCTTGGCCACGGCCCCGATATCATCACCAATCAGTCCGACTGGACATTCAGACTGCACGGTGATACCCTTAGCCAGCGGGAACATCTCCTTAATTTCCCTGCAGATCACCTCCAGCTTCTTATCTCCGCCGAACACGATATCCTTTTCCTGAAAATTGCTTGTAATCTGCATGGCGGTAAAATTATCGATTCCCAATATTCCATTCGCATAATTGCGTCGGGTACCCCAACTGTATTGCCCGCAGCCGATGGGACCATGGCTAATGTGTACCATGTCTTTAATCGGGCCCCATACTACACCCTTGGAGCCTGCATAAGCACACCCCCTTGCTGTCATGACGCCGGGCCGTGATTTCATGTTGGACTTAATGGAACAGGTTCCGCAGTTCACAAGCTCCTCATCTGCGATTTCAAAATGCTTGGTCCGATCCTTCTTGGCCTTCTTGGGATATACCTCTAGTATCTCCTCTACGATCTGCTTCCCCTTGTTCACAATACTGCTCAATTGGCCTATTCCTCCCTCCTGGAGCTCGCGTTCAACTCCCCTATCACCACACGATGGTTCCGTCATTAAGCCTTCTAGCTGGAGCCTACTGCCCGGACGCCTCAGCTTTGTTAATTGCGGTTTCTTCATCCTCAATAATGCCGAATTCCATCAATAGCTCCTCCAACTCTTCCATGGAAATGGGAGTGGGAACCGTTAGCATGTCATTATTTAAAATTTTACCTGCCAGCTCTTCATACTCTGCAGCTTGCTTATGGTCCGGGTTGTATTGGGTAACGGTCATACGGCGCAGCTCTGCGTGTTGCACCACATTATCTCGCGGCAAAAAGTGGATCATCTGCGTGTTCAGCCTTCTCGCAAGCTCCGTAATCAGTTCCGCTTCCCGGTCCGTATTCCGGCTGTTGCATATTAAGCCGCCCAAACGCACGCCACCGCTGTTGGCGTACTTCAATATCCCGCGTGCAATATTGTTGGCAGCGTACATAGCCATCATTTCTCCTGAGCATACGATGTAAATTTCCTGCGCCTTCTTCTCCCGAATCGGCATGGCGAATCCCCCGCACACGACGTCCCCCAGTACATCGTAGGACACGAAATCCAGCCCTTCGTAGGCACCCTCTTCCTCCAGAAAATTAATGGCTGTAATGATTCCGCGCCCTGCACAGCCGACACCAGGCTCTGGCCCACCACATTCCACGTTCAGAATGCCACCAAAACCCTTCTGGACAACGTCCTCCAGCTCCAGGTCCTCCACCGTACCCATTTCAGCCGCCAGATGAAGTACAGTTTGTTGGGCCTTCGTATTCAGAATAAGACGGGTGGAGTCTGCCTTGGGATCACAGCCTACGATCATAATTTTTTGTTTGAATTTGGTTGCGAGCTGAGCCAGTGTATTCTGCGAGGTTGTCGATTTGCCGATACCGCCTTTACCGTAAAACGCAATTTGTCTCATATTTTCTCAGCCTCCAAAATGTTCATTGGGTAAATCCGAATGATTGCCTTTAACTCCCTTATTGTGCTTGCTGCCCTTATTCCGCTTACTTCCCTTTTTGCTCTGCACAGGATACATATAACGTAGAAATTTTACATATTCCAGAACGGATTCCTCAATATCTCCGCCGCATACAATAGGTAGCACGCCAGCTTCCTGCAAAGTCTCTTTGGGGGCATCGCCTATGCCGGACGATAGCAGTAATGCACAGTCATGCACCATAGAAAGGATCTCCTTCATCGTCTCGACCTTGTCCCCATTGCAATCGGCTTTTCCGTGGCAATAGGATTGTACTTTACGAATGCCTATGAAATTTACGATGGTCCCGTCGCTTTCATAGATCATAAATTCCTTGGCACGACCGAAATGCTGATTCACCTTCCCTCCGCCACGACTGACCACAGCGATCAGGACTGGCTTTGAGGTGAAGCTCGCTTCAGGCTTATCTCCCGATAACGGGCAACTACATCCAGCCCCGGTTGACGGTTGTTTGTGGTGTGATTGTCCCTCCTTGCGCTCCATTCTCACTCTCACCTTCTCATCCAGTTCTTTCTGAAATTGTGCCCTCGCCCCTTCATCCATGAGAGGAGCAGCCGATATGTTATCCCATGTAAAATCCTGATTGCGGTCCTCGCCCAGCAGTCCAATCGCATCCGCCCTGCACTGACGACAATGGCGCATAATGACAGCGCCCGCTTCAGCACATTGCTCCTGCAACTGCCGGACCAGACGGGGACGGGGGGCCCGCATTCCTTCCTGCTCATACCGACTACCGGGTGCAATGATGAGCGGCATGATGTTGTGCAGCACTGCCCCGTGCTCCTTGACAACCCTGGCTACCTCCGGCAGATGGGCATCATTGACTTCGGGAATCAGCACCGAGTTCACCTTGCACAATACGCCTCTTGAAGCCAGCATCTTCAAGCCTGCCAGCTGGCGGTCAATCAACAGCCGTGCAGCCTCCTCTCCTGTATAGCGTTTGCCTTCATCATAGATCCATCCGTAAATGCGGGTCCCCACCTCTGGGTCTACAGCATTGATCGTGATCGTAACATGCGAAATGCCCAGCTCTACAATCTTGTCGATATGCCTGATCAAGGTAAGACCATTCGTGCTGAGACAGAATATGACATCTTTAACTGTCTCACGTACCCGGCGGAAGGTATCGAAGGTTGCCTCCGCATTGGCCAGCGGATCTCCAGGTCCCGCAATGCCGACAACGGACAGTTGCATCAGTTGTGCCGCTACGCCATAGGTCTTGCTCGCCGCCTGCTCCGGCGTGAGCAGTTCACTAACAACGCCGGGTCGACTTTCATTGACGCAATCGAATTTGCGATTGCAATAATGGCACTGAATATTACATGCCGGGGCGACTGGAAGATGAATGCGCGCAAAATAGCGATGTGCCTCTTCGTTATAACAGGGATGTCTTCTGAGGGTTTCCAATGCTAAGGGTATTTTCGATAGATCAGCTAAAGAGTCCATTCATTCCCTCCTCTCTATGTTATATTTCCTTACGTACTCTCTGTTTTTCCTGGAATATAATTACATGTTAGAGATAGAAACCAATCTAGTCAATTCGCTCCTACATGAATTCTCTGACATTTGCCCTCAATTCACATATGTGTCAAATTTCAGGTTAGATATTGTACCATACACTTAACATGTTTGCGGTTACACTTCATATTCTCAATAACATCAAGACGCAAAAAAGAGAGCTCGTAAAATACAGCTCTCTTTCAAAAATACGGAATTCAAATCAGACTTTCTCGACCCGTACATGTTGGTAAAAAGCCTGCCCGCCAAATACATTGACACCAAAATGCCCTGCGGCAAATGTATCATCTTCCAGGTCAATTACTTGTTCATCATCTATCTCGATACGCAGGCGTAATCCTTCTGCCTGGATTTTGACAGCATAGGTTACTCCCGGCAATACAAATCTTGGAACCTTAGCAAGTACCTGCTGCTGCTCAAATCGACCCTCTTTTTTATAAAAAAGACGAATCGATTTCATGTTCGGGTCCAAATTGAAATAATAGCCACTCGACCCATCCGCGTTGGCACGGAAAATCATGGAGCCAGCACTCCCATTCCCATCCAGCTTCATCTCAGCCCTATACGTAAAATCTTTCGCCTGCTCAGACGCCATATAATTTGCATCGCTGATATAGCTTCCGCGTATACCATCTGCCGTCACCATCCAGCGGGATGCAGCGACATCCGGCTCCCAACCTGAAAGGTTGGTATAAAACATCCCTCCATACACAGTAACCGAGGTACTTGCTCTCACCGTATCTCCCGTGACGGTGGCTGTAATAACAGCTTCTCCAGGGGAAAGTGCCTCCACAGTCGCAAAGCCCTCATTGGACGGGATCACCTTGACGACTGCAGAGTTGCTGGATTCCCAATTCAGCAAATGTTCTTTTTCCACAGAATTCTCCACACTCGCATACAGACGTTTCGATTGTCCTTCCGCAAGCTCCAATTGGGTGTAATCCATCATCAGTCTGATGAGTGAAGCCTCTGTAGCCCTCCAGCTATTGCGTAGCGCATACACATGAAGAGAAACAACTTTCACCTCACCACCTTGAGTAAACAAGCTCATCCCTCTACGTGCCGAATCTGGAAGAATGATATTGGAAAATACGACTTCCCCATGGTTACCAAACACCTCAACTGAGGATTCGTCCACAAATATACGCATTTGAATTCGATTCCTGGACGGTGCCAGCGATGCTTCATGAAGCGTTGAAAACAAGGTAGAGAAATCAGTAAGTCCTGATTCAGCACGGTTTACAAACATCTGTTGAACGTCTGTTTTATAGCCGACTACCGTTCTTTGCTCGCCGCCTTCCCGTACATAAAACCCAAAAGTCGATGCCCTTCCAACGGAAGGGAATTCGAACTCCGCTTCAATCTCATAGGCACCCGCCTTCAAACCTTCCAGTATATTCGGAGAAGATTCCGTGATACTCGCATGTTTTAGCGAAAATAAATGAGAACGCAGCGAAGTCAGCTCGGCTATCGGATGCTGTATCAAACGGATGCCTTCACGGGTTGTTTTTAGCGATAACTCGCGTGGGATGCTGAGCTGTCCCTTCCAGGGAGCAGTCGGAAAGCTGAACGGATAGTCCCAATTCGTCATCCATGCCAGCATAATACGCCGCCCGCCGGGCACATTAAAGAAAGACATCGAGGCATAGAACTCTTTTCCCCAATCGGTTTTAAGCACCTTACCTGGTGAAAGATCATTTTTAAACTTCCCGTCAGCCGTCACTTCACCGATAAAATATTCCGCATCTGAGCCTTGAGTGTTCGTGCTGGCTCCGGTGCTAATCATTAAGACCCATTTATAAGTATTTTTCTTATCTACCGCCAGCCGAAATAAATCCGGACATTCCCATACCCCTCCGCGTATATACTCGCCATAACCAAAGTTATCCGTCCAGTTCCAATCTATCAGGTTGGTGGAAGTAAAAAAACGAATATGATCTCCTCCGGACACCACCATGATCCAGCGCTGATGGGCTTCGTCCCGTACTACTTTCGGATCACGAAAATCCCAGTTGCCGGGATCATTTTCATTTTGGCCCGGATTCTCTATTACAATCGAGCGGTCTACTGGGTATTGCCATGTCCGTCCCCGATCTGTGCTGTAAGCAAGGCCAATTCTCTGGTTTCCCCTGGGCTGATCGGGATTATAGGAGGTGTAATAAGCAATCAGCCCTTTCCCGCCATAGTTGGTGAACAAGCCGGAAGTATTAGTGAGATCAGCTACAGCCGAACCAGACCAGATATGGCCTAAATCATTCCACTTTAATGCCAAAGGAAGCCTTCTCCAGTTCAGCAAATCCATACTAACCGCATGTGCCCATTGTCCACCATCCTGATGGAACAGGTGATATTCTCCCTCGAAATATACCAATCCGTTCGGATCGCTGGCTGAACCTCTGGCAGGGGAATAATGATACTGCGGACGATATTTTTCGGTATAGTAATTCGAGATAGAGGTAAGGTAGAAATCCTGAAAATAAGCCGTCCCCCCAATTGCCTTCATACCTGTAAAACCACAGGAATAACCGCTATCTACGATGTCCATGGCCGCAGATGTGTAGCCATCCACAAACACGCGAATCCGCTCTCCGTGTGCAATGATTTCCAAACTGTGTTTACTGCCCGATGTATCCGGATACGTCATCGCCGAGCTTGTAATCAACGTTCCGTTCGCTTTTCTCAGATGTACCCGGACCTGATGATTCTCTTCTTGCACAGAAGCAATATAACCCTCTGTTCCCACTTGATTCCCTCTGAAAAATAGTCCTGCTTCCATGCCCGGTTGGGAAGAATTCAGCGTCACACTGCCTTCCAGCACCAGGTCAGCAGCTGCGGCACCGTATATTTTGAGCGCACCTTCCATACTGGTTCCCTCGGCTCTCTCCCCTTTTAGGTCCGGTTGCCATTTCCCACGGATCAAAAGCAGTTCACCTGCATTCGTATCCATATCACTGACTTGAATGTTTTGAAATAAAGCCGATCCATTCCAGACATTCAATCCCAAATATCCTGAGGCATACGTCGTATCGACCACATCTAAAATCGGGTGATATCCTTCATCCCAGTATACTTTAAGCTGCGAGCCTTCTACCTTCACCTTGAGATGATAAATATCTCCTTCTTGTAATTCCACTGGCCGTTCCTCTTTGAGCCTTTCAATATCTCCAGCAGCATCGCGTAATCGTAATAATCCAGCAGCTGGCACGATTTGAAGCATATAGGAAGACCATCCGTCCCCGCTGGAACGGAATACTAGGGCAGCATCTGCCTGTATGTCTGTGACCATCACATCCGCTTCAAAAGTAAAATCCTGTGATGTGGTTCCAGACATAACCATCA
>NZ_JCAJRU010000179.1:0-10737 GCF_059447605.1 Paenibacillus sp. N119s
CAGTGCTCGGTAAACCTGTTCTCGATTTGCCGTTCGTTTTGAATGTTTATGTGTGTCCTAGCTGCTTTCATGTTCAGCAGACTTTGTCAGAGGATGACCGCTTGCGGATGCTGGAGAAGCTCAGTGGTATTTCCAATAATTAAATAGCAATTCCCCGGATAGGTCCAAGCTCAATACGGGCATGTTATATCAAAGAAAACTTTGAACAGGCTGGCTCGTAATAAGCAATTTGGTGATTTTTCCGTTGGGGGGAACTGCATTGAAATCAAACCTGAACGGACAATCCATTCTGCTACTAAGCTTGAATGGATTGTTTGTGTTTGCAGCAGCATTGTCCGGTACATTTCTTAATGTGTATTTATGGAAAAGCAGGCAGGATTACGCGATGATCGGATGGTTTAATGTCAGCCAACAAATCGCGCTGGGAATTATGGTCTGGGTGGCTGGAAAGTGGGTCAAGGAACATAACAAAATGAATGCCCTGCGCGTGGGAACCGCATTGTCTGGCCTATTCTATCTAATCGTGTTGTATACGGGACCTCAGGCTGTAAACTACATATGGCCGCTCGGAATGTTATTGGGTGCAGCATTAGGTTTGTTTTGGCTGGCGTTTAATGTCATTTTTTTTGAAGTCACGGATCAGGCAAGTCGTGATCATTTTAACGGATGGGTGGGTCTGCTGGGCTCGTTTTCCGGAATAGTGGGCCCGTGGCTCTCTGGTTGGATTATTGCGCGCATGGAGGATGATGCGGGGTATCGCGTGATATTCAGTATTTCCTTGGCCTTTTATGTCGTAGGGGTGGTGCTGAGCTTCTTTCTCCGCAAGCGTAAACCGACAGGAAAGTACAATTGGAAGGAACCTAAGCAGCGATTGTCACAAAAGGGGAGTATGTGGCGTCCGTTGTCGTTATCGCTTGTTACACAGGGCATCCGTGAAGGGGTATTTGCTTTCCTGATAACGCTGCTCGTGTATGTAGTTACTCAACAGGAATGGAAGCTAGCACAGTTTTCACTTATTACATCAGGGGTTTCATTTTTTAGCTTTTGGGCTGTCGGAAAATGGCTGAAGCCACACTATCGCTCGGCTGGTATGCTGTTGGGGGCTGTGCTGTTAGTGATCGCGCTTTTACCGTTATTGTGGCGTATGGAGTATAGCACACTGCTGATTATGGGGATTGGCACGGCTTTATTCATGCCTTTGTATTTAATTCCTATGATTTCTGCGAGCTTTGATCTGATGGGAACGAGTGAAGGAGACGCTAATCAGAGAGTGGAACTGGTAGTGCTGCGCGAACTATGCTTAATGATAGGCCGGTTGACGGGAACACTGATTTTCTTGGGTGTCCTAAGCATCAGCAAGGCTCCAACGGCGATGATCTGGTTGTTGATTGGACTTGCATTGATGCCAGTGATTGGGTGGATCTTCATGCGAAGTGTGCTGAAGATGGAACAAAAAACGAAGCAAAGCAAGGCTCATTCTCACGCACGACGCTGGCACAAGCAAACCGAATAATTATAAATTCAATACCAAAGAACCTCCAAATCCGTTGATAAGGAAAAGGAGGTTCTTTTTGTATCTCATTTAAATCATCGGTTCTGTTGTCTCGGGCGAGGGTTTGGTGGGACGGGTCAGAGAAAACAGCTCCATTTCAGGTCGGTGTGTGCCCGTCAGCTCATCAGCCAAAAGCTGTGCGGCCACCATACTCGTAACCGTCCCATTCCCCCCGTAACCCTCCATAAAGTAGCAGTTTGGAAAACGTGGATGTGGACCAATATAAGGCAAGCCATCGTGGGAGGTGCCGAATATAGCCGCCCAAGCATAATCGATTTGAAACGGGACACCGGGAAAATGCTCCTGTAGTGCTTGGAGCAGCTTGTGCTGTTGGTGCAACAACCTGATTTCACGCTGCTTGGCATCCAGTACGGGCTCATCCAAACCACCAATAATGATACGTCCTTCCGGTGTTGAGCGCATATACAGATAAGGACGAGCAGTTTCCCAGATCAGACACTGCTCATGCCATAAGGGAGCATCTCCGATGGGATTGGTGGCGATAGCATAAGAGCTTTCTAGCACGGCTCCGCGATCTGTTTTAATCTCTTGTGTTTCATAACCTGTAGCAAAAATAACTTTTTTTGCACGGATCATCCGGCCGTTGGCATGACAAACGACCTCCTTATCGTTGAATTCAAAATGCTTAGCTTCTGTGTGCTCATATAAGCGAACACCGAGACGGCTGGCAGATTGCAGCAGTCCCTGGGCAAATAAAAACGGATTAACCTCGGCATCTTCGTGCGTATATAAGGCTGCCGGTTTTCGAAAAGGAAATCGGGCAGCAACCTGATGTTCATCCCAGTATTCCACTGGAAATCCAAAACGGGTTAGCTGTCTGTATTCTTCCTGGAGCACCTGTACATCCTCTTTTGTACTTGCGTAGTACAGGCTGCTGCGGCGAATAAAGGCAGGGTCCCTATCCAGTGTGGCAGCCAGTTGATCTAGCTGATCCAGCGCATCCTTGCACATACGATAAAACAGTACGCCGTTGGTCTCGCCAAACGTGTTAATAAAAGAGGTTAAAGTCTTGTCATTGCTATACTGCAGCAATCCAGTATTGGCTGAAGAGCTTCCATGTGCCAGCCTTCGCTTGTCAATAAGTACAGTGTTGATCTGTCGTTCTCCCAATAGCCGGGAGCAGAGGGATCCGCCCATCCCGCCTCCGATGATCAGAACATCACAATTTATATCCTCTGCTAAAGGAGGAAAATCCAGCATTTGCTCCAAAGTAGTCGGCCAAAACGTATTCCCGCTTATCAATTCCATATAAATAGCACTCCTCATAGGCAATATGTAGTATTTCATTTGTGTACATAGTATTTCGCCAAACGGACAAGATAACCAGCGTGCAACAAAACATTTAAGGAGGCACGGAGATTATGCAATCTACGAACATGCAACCCCTGACAGGCAAAGAGCTGGAGTACATCGTAGACTCCATATCCAATGAAGAACTACTGCTCAAACAATGTGCGGCGACAGCGGCATCTATTCACCAACCAGCCATTCAACAGGCATGCTTGCAACTGGCAAGAACTCATGAGCACCACTTGAATGTGCTTTCCAATGCTCTTCAACAGCATCAGCAGCTTGCTCCAATGCAACCGCAGCAGTAATTACTACTAAAGGAGGTTTAACCAGATGTATTCACAAAACAATATGTCATTTATGCCTGAAGAAGATTTGCTCTATAGCATTCTTGCCGATATGAAGCGTACAGTGCGCGAGTACACAACAGCGACGACAGAATCCAATTGTCCGTCTGTGCGTCAGATGTTCACCGACCTTACGAATGATACCTTGCGTATGCAAGGGGATTTGTATCGTCTAATGAGTCAAAACAATATGTACTCCACTTCGTCAAAAGCACTGCGTATCGATTTGGACAAACAGATTCAAGAAGCTCGCAAGACTCAACAGGAATGCCAACAGTTCATTCAGCAGAAGTCGTCATCCTCGGGAGTATATGGTCAACCTATGCATCAGCAGGGCCAGTCTGCTCACCAAAGCAACCCTTATTATATGTAAACGGGATTTTCTGTTTTTGAAGCAATTTCCCATAACAGCCGTCCGTCTTGCCGGGTTTACCGGGGCGGGCGGTTTTTCTTTGCAGGTTTAAAGTGCGTATTGTATGATGTATAGTAATCTCTTTCGATGGAGGCCTTATGTAGAATGACAGAGCTGAATGAATTGAAATTAAAAGTGCTGGAATTGTTAAAAGAAGATGCAAGAAGAACACCAACTTTGTTGGCTACTATGCTGGGGGTAGACGAGCAGGATGTACGTACCTCGATTAAAGAGCTAGAAGACCAACACGTAATCGTCAAATACGCCGCTGTAGTCAATTGGGACAAAGTCGACGACGAAAAAGTTACGGCTTTGATTGAAGTGCAGATTACACCTGAGCGTGGAAGAGGATTTGAAGGAATTGCGGAACGGATTTATTTGTATCCGCAAGTTAAATCGGTTTATCTCATGTCCGGCGCCTATGATTTGCTGGTAGAGGTGGAAGGTCGCAATCTCCGTGAGGTCGCTAATTTTGTGTCGGAGAAGCTATCGCCTATCGACTCGGTTTTGTCTACCAAGACTAATTTTACGCTTAAAAAATACAAGCAGGACGGAATTATCTTTGAGGACCATCAGGAAGATAATCGTCTGATGATTTCGCCGTAAAGGAAGATCATGATGAATCTCAAAACAGAAGCATTTACCGACAACAACAAAGCCATGAGTTCTTATTTATCCCCATTAGTACGCGAGATCCCATCATCGGGTATCCGTAAGTTTTTTGACCTGGTGGGTGGCAACAAGGATATTATTACTCTTGGGGTAGGCGAACCGGATTTTACAACCCCTTGGCATATGCGGGAAGCCTGTGTCTATTCATTGGAGCGGGGCTTTACTAGCTATACGTCTAATGCCGGAACGCCGGAACTGCGTGAAGCGATTAGTGATTATCTGAATGAGCAATTTGACGTCCGTTATGATCCTAAAAATGAGATTATCGTGACCGTTGGGGGTAGCGAGGCGATTGATCTTGCGTTGCGTGCGCTAATTGTGCCTGGGGATGAAATTCTCGTGCCTGAGCCGTGCTACATTTCCTATTCGCCAATCACTTCGATTGGAGGCGGGATTCCGGTTGGCATTGAAACGTTTGCCAAGGATGAATTTAAGCTGACGGCAGAGGCGCTGGAGGCAAAAATTACCCCTAAATCCAAGGTGCTGATTTTATGCTATCCGAGCAACCCGACCGGGGCTACGATGACTTATGAAGACTGGCTTCCGATTGCGGAAATCGTGGAAAAGCATGATTTGATCGTCATCTCTGATGAAATCTATGCTGAATTGAACTATGGCGATAAGCATGTCAGCTTTGCTTCGGTACCAGGGATGATGGATCGTACGATTCTCGTCAGTGGTTTTTCCAAAGCCTTCGCTATGACCGGCTGGCGTATTGGCTATACATGTGGGCATCCTGATTTGATTGCTGCTATGCTCAAAATCCATCAGTACACTGTCATGTGTGCGCCTTCGATGGGACAAGTTGCAGCACTGGAAGGCTTGCGAAATGGTATGGGTGAGAAAGACCGTATGGTTGAAGCCTATAATCAGCGTCGCCGCCTGATGGTTGAAGGATTCAGAGAGATCGGCCTGGAATGCCATGAGCCAAGAGGAGCTTTTTACGTTTTCCCTAGTATTCAAAGCACAGGACTTAGCTCAGATGAATTTGCACAGCGCCTATTGACAGAGGCCAAAGTTGCGGCTGTACCAGGCAATGTGTTTGGTTTGGGAGGCGAAGGGTATCTTCGTTGCTCATACGCGACTTCTGTCACCCAGTTAACAGAAGCATTGGATCGTATTGGTCAATTTGTAGAAAAAGTAAAAAAAGAAGGTTAAATTTATTTTTTTATGGGTAATTCATAGAAAATAGTCTTTTATTTCTAAATTTCTATGCTATAATTTGAAATCGGAAGCAGGAAGTTCAATTTTTCAACTACAGGAGGAGTGCTCATGTCATATGTTGGATATAAGTCGCCGAGTTCAATAGGATACGACATTTCCCTGGAAGATGAAATTTTGTTCCTGCGCAATGAGATGATGCGGACGTTTCAGGAAGAGCAGTCCTTCACCTCTGATCTTGTTATCGAAATTAGCTGCAAGCTTGATTTGAAAATCAATGAATATATGAAGCTGTATGGTACGGAATGCAGGGTGTAACTGTGTGGAGTCACCGTAGCTACGAAGAAGGCCGCAGGGCCTTCTTTTTTTGCATTCACAACTTATGATATATTAGTGGCATGGAAGAGGGGGCGTACATATGAGAGCAGCGCTAAAAAGGCTATCGCCATGGATCTTCGGAATAATGGCACTCGTACTACTGGCTGGATGTGGGGGACGGGATAAAGACAGCTTTTCCATATTTATTATGGATAAAGGGGATGCTTCAGGTATTCGTGACGAGCTGGCACAAAAGCTTAAGGATAAGCTGGGCGAACAGGCTCCGACGATCGAGATATCAGTCAGCCCACTGTATAATCAGCAGAAGCTGGTCGTAGAATATGCGGCCGGAGAGCATGATTTGTTTCTCTTGCCAGAAGAGGATATGAAGCTATATGGACAGAATGGCTCGAATCTACCGTTAGATGATGCCTTTGACAAAAAGACGTATACCCGGGGTGTATTCGAGGGCGGCGTATTTAAGAAAAAAGAGCAAGGTGAAGAAGGAACGGATGTAATCAAAGAAACTCATTTGTACGGAATTCCGGTGGAGCAGATGAAGATGTTTAAGGACCTAAAATATAACTCAAACACATTATTTGCTACCATACCGCCACGCACAAGTAATAAAGAAGAAGCCATCAAAGTGCTGAAAGCACTCACGGAATGATAAAGGGGATAGAATGATATGGGTATTTATACCAAGACAGGTGATGAAGGACAAACCTCTGTGATCGGCGGCCGAGTGTCCAAAGATGACGACCGTGTGGAAGCATACGGTACCATTGACGAGCTGAACAGCTTTGTAGGACAAGCAATCAGCTTTGCCGAAGGGGAGAAGTTTGCGGATATTCGGACTCAATTGGAAGAAATACAGCAGGAGCTGTTTGACTGTGGTTCGGATTTAGCGTTTGTAAAAATCAATGAAAGCAAATACAAGGTCAAAGACGAGCTGGCAGAGCGGCTGGAAGGCTGGATTGATGCATGCCAGGAGGAAAATCCCAAAGTAGAGCGGTTTATTATTCCGGGAGGCAGCACCTTATCTTCGACATTACATGTTTGCCGTACGGTTTGCCGACGCGCGGAACGCCGTGCAGTTACACTAGGTAAGCACACAGATATCAACCCTGCGGTACGTCGGTATTTGAACCGCCTGTCCGATTATTTCTTTGTGGTAGCCCGCACGGCGAATGTACGCCAGGGTGTGCCCGATGTCGAATATGTGCGCAGCAAAAAAGTGTTCCGCAAATAAGGAGGCAATCGGGAATTTGTGATGAGCTTGTATTATGAACCTATCGTATATACGATCCCTCCTGAGGAGGAGGGCATGCTATTGAAGACCATTCTACAAAAGCGTATGAATATCTCTCGCAAGCTAATGTCCAAACTCAAGCTGACCGAACAGGGGATCATGCTGAACGGGAAACGTGTGTATATCAGCGAAAAGGTGAAGTCTGGGGATCGAGTAGAGATTCGTATGGAGCGCGAGCGTTCTGATGATATTTTACCCGAACCCATCCCTTTTGAGATTTTGTTTGAGGATGAACATCTGTTAGTGGTGAACAAGGCGGCGGGCATGATTGTCCATCCAACTCACGGTCATTACACAGGGACGCTGGCTAACGGGGTCGTGCATTATTGGCAGACCAAGGGAGAACTGTATCGGTTTCGTCCTGTTCATCGTCTTGATCAGGAGACGACGGGTGTACTGGTTGTAGCTAAAAATCCGTATGTTCACCAGCATATTTCCGAGCAGATGATTGCGGGAACGGTGGACAAGCGCTATACAGCTCTTGTGCATGGGTGTCCTGAGCAGCAGGAAGGCAGGGTGGACGGACCGATTGATCGCAACCCGGATAATCCACATTTGCGTATGGTGACTCCAGATGGTTATCCTGCACTTACGCTATACAAGCTGGAGGAAGTGTGGAACATAGGAAGCCGCATCGGTCTAAAATTGGAATCCGGACGTACACACCAAATTCGGGTGCACATGACATATATCGGGTGCCCGCTGATCGGAGATAAAATGTACCGGATTACACCCGATAACGAAGCGCAGCGTGAGCAATATGATCAGCTTGATGCTCGAATGCCTCGACAAGCCCTGCATGCTTCAGAATTGTCTTTGGTACATCCTGTGTCTGGGGAGCGGATGACATTTTACGCTCCTTTGCCGGATGATATGATTGCACTGCAAGAGCTGTTAAGAGCTCAATATCATCCGGAATAAAATATTCAATAAGAGATTGAAACCAAATGGAGGTTAATCTAGCGATGAGCCAACTGAAAGTATATCAATATTCTAAATGCAGCACCTGTCGTAATGCAGTGAAATGGCTGCACAACAAGGGGCATGAGACGGAACTGATTCCTATTTTCGAACAACCGCCTGGCCCGGAGGAACTGGAAGACTTGATTAATAAAAGCGGTCTGGAGCTGAAAAAGTTTTTCAACACAAGCGGTGAAGTATACAAAGAGTTACAGCTGAAAGATAAGCTTGGAAACATGAGCCGTGAAGAGCAAATTTCGCTTTTATCCTCAAATGGAAGATTGATCAAACGCCCAATTGTAACCGACGGAAGTAAAGCAACGGTAGGGTTCAAAGAGGAAACATTTGAGGGAACATGGGGAGCTCAGTAGAGCCCAATTAACCCTCACAATATGTTATACTGTGGGGGTTAAATATTATGATGAATGGGAGCAATACAATCTGTGACACAACGCAATGAACAATCCGTAATGCTGGTTGACGGCATGGCTCTGCTTTTTCGTGCTTATTATGCAACCGCCGCAAACGGTTATATCCGTCGTACAAAAGCTGGAGTACCCACGAATGCTATATATGGTTTTATTCGATATTTTTGGGATGCAGTTCAAACCTTTAACCCTACTCATGTTATTTGCTGCTGGGACATGGGCGGAACAACATTCCGTGGGGAACATTTTGCTGCGTATAAAGGAAACCGAGCCGACGCGCCAGACGATTTGATTCCTCAATTTACTTTGATCCGTGAAGTGACGGACAGCCTCGGCATTCCCAATATTGGGGCAGAAGGCTTTGAAGCGGATGATTGTATCGGTACGCTCGCACGCCATTATTCACAAAATGAGGACATGGATGTCATGATTCTCTCGGGAGACCATGATTTACTTCAATTGGTGGATGAGCGGACACGGGTTATTATTATGAAAAAAGGACATGGCAATTATATGGTATATACCCCGGAGATGCTACTGTCTGAGAAAGGGCTTAAGCCGCGACAAGTAGTTGACCTCAAAGGTTTGATGGGGGATGCAAGTGACAATTACCCGGGAGTACGGGGAATCGGTGAAAAGACGGCTCTCAAGCTGGTGCAGGAATACGACTCCATTGAAGGCATTCTGGAAAATCTGGATCAATTGACACCATCGGTCCGTAAAAAGATCGAGAGTGATTTGGATATGCTGCATCTTTCACGCAAGCTTGCTAAAATTCACTGTGATGTGCCTGTTGCGTGTGCTCTAGACAGCTGCCTGCTGACGCTGGATCACGTGCAAATTGTCGATAAATTTGAGCAGCTTGAAATGAAAAGCTTATGCGCGTTGATGGGTGTCGCAACCGGATCATAATGAGACTGTTAAGCTTGAGATGTACATTTCAGGTGGACTAAGTTTTATAGGGATACTGGCGCTCGGTGCGCTAGTATCCTTATTTGTATACAATTATGCCAGCGAGGATATATAGCCATGTGAAGGATTTTATACAATTGTAATAAGGGGATTGACCTTAGGCTCGTTTCAGGTGAATATAGTTAATAGAGATCATGGAGAGGGGATTACAGCAGCTATGACAGTATTGGGAGCAATTGAGGCAGGCGGTACCAAATTTGTATGTGGAATTGGAAATGAACGAGGGGAAGTACTGGAAAGAGCTAGCTTTCCAACAACGACTCCAGCAGAAACTATGGAGAATGTCATTGCATTTTTTGAAGGCAAGGGGATTGAAGCGCTGGGCGTAGGCTCATTCGGACCGATTGATCCTATCGAAGGCAGTGATACATACGGTTATATTACAACAACGCCAAAGCCGCATTGGGGAAATTACAATCTGATTGGCAAACTGAAGGAGCATTTCGATGTACCTATGGGGTTTGACACAGATGTGAATGGAGCAGCGCTGGGTGAGTCCATTTGGGGTGCGGCTAAAGGATTGGAAAACTGTCTGTATATTACAATAGGTACAGGCATCGGAGCGGGTGCTTTGGTTGGCGGAAAGCTGGTCCATGGATTATCCCACCCGGAAATGGGGCATATTCTGGTACGTCGTCATCCAGAAGATCACTATGAAGGCACATGTCCATATCATGGAGATTGCCTGGAAGGACTGGCAGCGGGTCCGTCACTCGAAAAAAGATGGAAGGTAAAAGGACACGAGCTTTCTGTTGATCACCCAGCCTGGGAAATGGAGGCACATTATCTGGCACAAGCTTTAATGAGCTATGTATTAATCCTGTCACCGCAAAAAATCATTATGGGCGGTGGAGTCATGAAGCAGGATCAATTGTTCCCACTCATTCGTACCAAGCTTCAAAAACTCTTGAACGGATACGTACAGCATTCGAGTCTGACTACAGAAATTGAACAATATATCGTATCTCCGGGATTGGGTGACAATGCTGGATTGTGCGGTGCTTTGGCTTTGGCAAAGGAAAAGCTCAATTCTTAGAATTTGTGGTTGACGCTTCTCCAAGGTCTGGTTATCATATAAACAACAGCATAGTACGGATCAAAAAGGGAAGCACCTTTCTTGCGAATAAGCGAGATAGGTGCTTTTTTTTGCGTTTTTGTATTGTGCGGGTCAGTATTTCAACCATATGAGGGAGGAAGAATCATGGAGATTGTATTTTTAAACCGCTTGTCCAAACGAAATGAACAAGGCTGTGAGGACTTTGCGCAGGTATGGATTGGGCAACATGAAGGAA
>NZ_JCAJRU010000180.1:0-10685 GCF_059447605.1 Paenibacillus sp. N119s
AAAAGTATAGCTTCGGCTCTCAGGGAGGAAAAGGACATGGAAGATAACGTGACGGGCAGCAGTGAGTACGTCGTAATTAAAGCAAAAAGCAATGGATGTCAGGTTTTTGGTCTGACCAGAGGTCAGGATACACGCCTGCATCACTCGGAAAAATTGGACAAGGGTGAGGTACTGATCGTCCAATTTACGGATCATACTTCAGCCATCAAAATTCGCGGCAAGGCCGTTGTGATGACTAAGCACGGGGTTGTAGATACAGAGGAGTAAAATGCAGGCATAGCCTGCTTTTTTTTGTTGTACAATGAGAGTGAGGACCTTTACCGTAGCAAACCTACATTATCGGGTAGGGGTCAGGGGAGGCTCTGATGAAACCTTGGATTGTACTCGGTGGTTCCATTCTCATAACCACGGCAGCAGCAATATTGCTGCCGTCCTTACAGATGCTGGACTCGGGAACCGCAGCAGTTCGTGAAACACAGGCGACAATCTCGCCCCAGCAACGAGTGCTGCTGACGGATGACAATCTGGTAGATACGCTGAATGAGCTTCCATTGACTACACCGATTGCAAGTGTAAGCTGGGAACATTCAGTCCTGACCCTGGATGTTAAGCTGTCCAAGGAAGAAACGACGCCACTGGAGATTTATCAAAACATGGCAGAGCTTGCTGCTTTTAGTTTTTACGGAACGACGAATGTACGACAATTGCTGTTGCGGGTGGTGGCGCAGGACGAATGGTCAGGGCAACGCCATTTGCTGCTGGCATCCGATATACGCCGCAACGAGTGGACGAATGAGGCGCTGGAGCAGCTAAGAAATCGGGAAGGTGCTGAGCTGCCAGAAGATTTGAAATCTCGTTTCCGCATTACAGTAACACCCATGTGGCAAAACAGGTTTAGCGGTGTATATACAAACTAGATGTTTCTACCGCCGGACCTACAGTACTTTAGTCGCGAATCATTTTAAATTGTGATATAATATAAGGCATTGCAATTATTTGAGTATACCAGAAAGTCATGGCTCGGAGGCTTAGGATGAAACCGTATCGCGTACCCCAATTAGCAAAGAAATATGTGGAATACGACATGATTCAACAACATACGGAAATGCCGGCTTTTCCTGACAGCCGCACCCGTTTGCTGTTTGAGTTTTTGAACCGGAATGCGCAAGAGCTGCATGCCAGTGAGGATGAACTGTACGCTTTGGTTACATCACTTGTGCAGATGGGGCTGGATACGCATGATATGATTGATACTTTGTCCGGTATACGAAGCCCGGAAGAGATGCGTTCCAGACAGCTGAAGGTGTTAGCCGGTGACTACTTCAGCAGCCGTTTTTATCAGCTACTTGCACTGGCAGGTCGAATTGAGGCCATTTCAAAGCTGAGTGATGCTGTATGTGAAGTGAACGCAGGGAAAATGAGTTTGTACTGGGAGATGAAGAATTTTCGATTGGATAGCGCTCAGTATTTATCTCAAATGGTTCGCTTCAAACAGGAGCTTTTTTTATCATTTACTTCACTCATTGCAGAACAGGATCAGGAAGTTTGGAAGCAGCTTCTTAACGAATTCTCTCTCTGTGATACGCTAATAGAGGAATGGGAGAAGCGGGCAGAACCGGACAAGTCCCGTTTCGGATATATGTTCTGGCATATTTACGGCAACGGAGACGAGCATGAGCAGGTGCAACTTTCAGAGGGCGGTGCTGAAACAGAAGTTTGGCGTAAGCTTGTTCTGAAATATAAAGCCGAGGATGCGATACTGGACAAGCTTCGCACGGCTGTTACACACATCCGGCAGGTTCTGTCAGATGAACAAAATACGGGGATTGAGGAATTTGAATGCATGCTTGAGCCTTTCCTGAAGCTGCTACATAGTTCGCACCCGGTTGTGAGGGAAGGTTAGGTGAACGTCATGGGATCAAGCGACACCAAGCCGAAAGAGCAATTCGTTCATAGCGTGTTTGAAAGTATAGCCGGGAAATACGATTTGATGAACGATATACTGAGCTTTCGCAGACATAAGGCTTGGCGGAAATTTACAATGAAAAAAATGAACATGCATCGCGGCGATACAGCAATCGATCTTTGTTGTGGGACGTGTGACTGGACGCTTGCGATGGCGCGTGCAAGTGAAAGTGGTCACATCGTAGGACTGGATTTCAGCCAGAACATGCTAAATGTTGGCGAGCGTAAGATAACATCAGATTCCCGTGAAAAGCAAATCAGGCTTGTTCAAGGCAACGCGATGGATCTACCTTTTGAAGACAATACATTTGATTATGCGACGATTGGCTTCGGTCTACGTAACGTGCCGGATCTGCGCCGGGTGTTGCAGGAAATGCAACGAGTCGTCAAGCCTGGCGGGCAGGTCGTATGTCTGGAGTTGTCCAAGCCTACTTGGCAGCCGTTCAAGGGAATTTACTATGCATATTTTCAACACATCTTGCCCATGCTCGGCAAATTGTTCGCCAAACGTTATGAGCAGTACAAATGGCTCCCTGATTCGTTGGCGCTTTTTCC
Source organism: Paenibacillus sp. N119s (assembly GCF_059447605.1). Taxonomy (NCBI): domain Bacteria; kingdom Bacillati; phylum Bacillota; class Bacilli; order Caryophanales; family Paenibacillaceae; genus Paenibacillus; species Paenibacillus sp. N119s. The sequence goes on from NZ_JCAJRU010000180.1 coordinate 2,521, forward strand.
AGGAAGGGATGAACTGGCTAACATCTTTCGTGAAGTCGGATTGAAGGATGTTCAGGCTCATTCTCTCACCGGAGGCATCGCGGCATTGCATATTGGAATCAAGGAGAGTCAGCATGTTTAAGAAAATTGCTATTTTTTTGGAAATGATTAAAATTGAACATACCTTATTTGCGCTCCCATTTGCATTTATGGGGGCTGTCTTGGGGTCAGTTGTCGTGACAGGCAACCTTCCCTCATGGCCGCAGATCGGTTGGATCTTGCTGGCTATGGTTGGCGCGCGTAGCGCAGCCTTCGGCTTCAATCGTATGATTGACCGTGTGATCGACGGGAAAAATCCGCGTACAGCAGGACGCGCTATCCCGGCAGGGCTGCTCAAATCAAGCGAAGTGGTGATTTTCATTATCGTTAGCTTGTTGCTGTTATTCTGGGCATCATTCAAGTTAAGTCCGCTGGCGTTCAAGCTGTTCCCGCTGGCCTTTTTTATGCTTGTTTTTTACTCCTACACCAAGCGTTTCACTTGGCTGTGCCATATTGTACTTGGTTTGACCATTGGTTTGGCGCCGCTAGGCGCATGGGTTGCAGTAACGGGACAGATAGATTTGACTGCTATCGTACTTTACCTCACGATTGCATTTTGGACCGCTGGATTTGATGTTATTTATGCTTGTCAAGATATTGATTTTGATCAGAGCGAAGGAGTTTATTCTATTCCTGCCCGTTTTGGTATAGCAGGTGCTCTGAACCTTGCTCGGGCGTTCCATGTCATTACGGCGATTGGATTTATTGTTCTGTTTTTTATTGCAGATTTGAGCTGGTGGTATCTGGCGGGCATGATTATTTCATACATTATTTTATTTTATGAGCACTATATTGTATCTCCAAAAGATCTAAGTCGTTTGCAGACGGCATTTTTTACGATGAACGGTGTACTTAGCATTGTCGTATTTGCTTTTACACTGATTGATTTGGTGGTGCGTTTATACTAATGGATAATCAGGTGAGCAACCATCAAGGCAAACGAATCGTTATTGGTATTACAGGTGCGAGCGGAAGCATTTATGGTGTACGACTGGTAGAGACACTGCTGGACTTGCAGTATACAGTTCACCTGATTGTATCCAATGCTGGCTGGCGGGTATTGAAAGAGGAGCTGGGCTGGAATGTGACTGACCGGGAAGGAGCTTTGAATGAACAATTCGGAGGCCGTCCCGGTTCTCTTGTATACCATCCGTTTACAGATATTGGAGCTTCGATTGCGAGCGGTTCTTATCTGGTCGATGCCATGATTATCATGCCATGCTCGATGGGGACGTTGTCAGCGGTAGCGCACGGTTCGTCTGATAATCTCATGGCACGTGCAGCAGATGTGATGATGAAGGAAGGGCGCCCGTTGATCCTTGTGCCTCGCGAGACGCCGCTGCATGCCATTCATTTGGAAAATATGCTTAAGCTTGCGCGACTCGGCGTCAAAATGATTCCGGCCATGCCAGCTTTTTATTTTCATCCGAAAACACTGGATGATATTGTACTGTTCCTCGTAGGCAAAGTATTAGACAGCTTGCGTATAGAACATCAACTGTTTACGAGATGGGGGGATTCCGATGCCGACACCGGACACCAAGACAATCACAATCGGAAAAATTAAATACACAAACGCTTGGCCTATTTTTCATTACTTTAATCCTTCAAAACTTCTCCATTCGGCGGAGATGGTTTCCAAAGTTCCGGCTGAATTGAATCGAGGCATGCTGAATGGAAGTTTGGATATGAGTGCGATGTCCTCCTTTGCGTATGCATCAGGTGCTGAGGAGATGCTGTTATTGCCGGATTTATCCGTCAGTGCAGACGGTCCGGTCCAATCCATTTTACTATTTTCACGCAAACCGCTAAATGAAATCATTAACGGTACCATTGCATTGACGAATACCTCAGCCACCTCGGTGAACTTATTGAAAATTTTGATGAAAAAGGCATGGGAAGGCCAGCCTACTTACTTTGACTGTGAACCAGATCTTGATTTAATGTTGGAACAGGCAGATGCAGGGCTGCTGATTGGAGATCACGCGATCAAGGCGTCCTGGCGAAGTGAGGGCCTGTATGTAACTGACCTCGGGGAAGAGTGGAAACGCTGGACGGGCTACAGTATGACTTTTGCTGTATGGGCAGTACGGCGTGCTGTTGCTGCTCAGAATTCGGCTGCGGTGGCTGAAATTGCGAGTGCGTTCCGTGTAAGCAAGCAGCGTAGTCTATCTGATCTGACATCTGTTATTGCTGAAGCTTGCAAGGAAATCGGAGGTTCAGAAGATTATTGGGAGCGCTACTTTACGAATCTGTGTTATGATTTTGGAGAGAAGCAACAACAAGGTTTAGAGCTTTATTTTAAGTATGCATATGAACTGGGGCTGCTTGACCGACTAGTGAAGCCGCTTCTCTGGAGTGACAATACGCTGACACGGGTGAAAGAATGAAACGATTGGATTTGTTCGGTTTATTAAAAAAGGATATGAACTTCATAGAAGAAGAGCTGTACCGCAGCATTGACAGTAGGGAGCCGTTGATTAATGATACGTCGCTTCATCTGCTTAAAGCAGGGGGCAAGCGTTTGCGTCCCGTATTTGTATTGCTGGGAGGCAAGTTTGGAGAATATGATCTGGATAAGCTCAAGCGCATAGCCGTACCTCTGGAACTGATTCATTCAGCCTCTCTCGTTCACGACGATGTGATTGACGATGCGGAATTAAGACGCGGTCAACCCACTGTGAAGTCCAAATGGGACAATCGGGTGGCTATGTACACCGGAGACTACATATATGCACGCGCACTATCTATTGCCGCCGGACTGCCGAATCCCGATATCCACCGGGTGCTGTCTAAGGCATTGGTACAGATGTCGATTGGTGAAATGGAACAAATACGTGATTTTTTTAATGTGGAGCAGAGTGTGCGAAATTATTTGCTGCGCATACGGCGTAAAACGGCATTGTTGATCGCGGTTAGCTGCCAGTTGGGAGCTATGGCTGCAGGTGCACAGGAAAAAGTCAATTCTCTGCTGTACAGCTATGGCTATAACGTAGGAATGGCTTTTCAGATTCAAGATGACTTGCTCGATCTATGTGGAACGGAAAAAAAGATTGGCAAGCCGCCAGGCAGCGATATGAGACAGGGCAATATTACGCTTCCGGTTATTTATGCGCTTGAACAACCCGAGTTGCGGGACGATCTGCTGGCTGAAATCCGCCGGATTCAGGATGGAGACGGGCAAGGAGACGCCCGCAAAGCGGTGGATATGATCAAAAAAAGTGAAGGAATCACTAAAGCTGAAATTCTCGCCGACCGATATATTAATAAAGCGCTAAATGCGCTGGACTTACTACCAGATGTCAAAACAAAAAAGACGCTGCGCGATATTGCTCATTTTGTAACACGCCGCTCCTACTAAAGTTTTATTTTAGGTTTGCTGTGACAAAATTCTTTAACCGTTTCCAAGCTTTCTGTTACAATACAGATTAGTACTGTATAAATACATTAGATTGGATTGGGAGTGAGCCGATGGATCGTACGTTTTTGATGGTTAAACCGGATGGTGTACAACGCGGACTGATTGGACGTATTGTCAGTCGTTTGGAAGACAAAGGCTTCAAAATGGCGGCTGGCAAGCTGGTGCAGGTATCTAGAGAACAGGCAGAACGGCATTATGCGGAGCATGTGAGCAAGCCTTTTTTTGAGGAGCTTGTAGGCTTTATCACATCAGGTCCTGTATTTGCCATGGTCTGGGAAGGGGATAACATTGTTACACTTTCCCGCTTACTGATTGGTAAAACACAAGTGACCGAAGCTCTTCCGGGCACCATTCGTGGAGACTTTGCTGCACATACACCGTTTAACCTCATTCATGGTTCAGATTCACCGGAGAGTGCAGAGCGCGAGATTACAAATTTTTTCACACCGGAAGAATTGGTTCGGTATGAAAAAACTGTAGCGACCTGGGTATAAGTTTAATTACGTATGAAGAAGGATGGTAGCATGACGGATATGGAACTGGGTCAGACGGACCCCGATTACACAGCGTTTATCCGCAAAATCAAGGACAGCACAGGTATTGATCTTGCACAATACAAAGAAGCACAGATGAAAAGGCGGTTAACGACGCTTCGCAACAAAAACGGGTTTCCCAGTTTTGTTTCTTTTTATGATGCCATGATGAAGGAAAAATCTTTATTCTATGAATTTCTGGATCGGATGACGATCAATGTTTCCGAGTTTTGGCGAAATCCCAATCGCTGGGAAGTGCTGCGGGATATCATTTTGCCACAGCTGCTTGTAGGGAAGCAAAAGCTTAAGCTGTGGAGTGCAGCCTGCTCAACTGGGGAAGAGCCTTATAGTTTAGCTATGATTCTCGACGGTAAAGGGATTTTAGGGAATTGCTCCATTACAGCTTCCGATATTGATGATGGTGCATTGGCTAAAGCCAAGGAGGGGAGATATTTGGAGCGCTCGCTCAAGGATGTGCCTGAGCAGGTAGCTAGCAAATATTTTAAACCGGATGGTGCGATGTACCGGATTGATGACCGTTTAAAACAGGCTGTGAAATTTCAAAAGCAAAACTTGCTGCTGGATCGATTTGAGGATGGATATGATCTCATCATCTGTCGAAATGTTATGATTTATTTTACAGAAGAGGCCAAACATGTATTGTATCAAAAGTTTGCTGCCAGTCTTCGTCCCGGCGGTGTCTTATTTGTCGGCAGTACCGAGCAAATCTTTTCTCCAAACCAATATGGGCTGGAATCGACTGAAACCTTTTTTTATCGTAAAAAAGCATAAGCCTGCACATAGCATCCATAGTTTCGTAGGAACTTATTTCTATCCATAAGTAATGGCTGGCTTATCAACAGCGCACGTCCTTTGAGCCCTTCTGGCTGAGGGACGTGTTTTTGTTTATCTGATCACATGTGGCTTTTCTTGTCAAAGAAAGGTGCGTATACTATAATGAAGCACAGTTAAAGGTTTTAGCGATGCACAGTTTAACAGTTTAAAGGGGGAACGCGTCATGAGTTTACGTTATTTAACCGCGGGGGAAACGCATGGTCCCCAGCTAACTGCCATTGTAGAGGGTATGCCGAGTAATTTGAAGTTGGATTTTGAAGAATTGAATTTTCAGTTGCACCGTCGTCAGAAAGGATATGGACGGGGGCGGCGCATGCAAATTGAAAAAGATACGGCGAAGATTGCCGGCGGCGTACGTCACGGTTATACCACAGGAGCACCGATTGCGCTAGTTGTGGAAAATAACGATTGGAAGCACTGGCAGAATATTATGAATATTGAGCCTATTGAAGGCAGTGATGAAGAAAAACGTCGGGTTCATCGGCCACGCCCGGGTCATGCGGATTTGAATGGCGGTATGAAATACAACCTGAAGGATCTTCGTAACGTGTTGGAACGCTCCAGTGCACGTGAAACAGCAATTCGTGTGGCGTGCGGCGGTTTGGCTCGTCAATTGCTGGCTGAATTCGGAATCAAGGTGGCAGGTCAGGTCATCCGCATTGGTGAAATCGAAGCTCCTTATCGTGATTTGCCGATTGATGAACTGATTGCCGTCACCGAAGCTTCTTCGGTGAGAGTAACCGATCCGGAAACCGAAAAGAAAATGGAAGCATATATTGACCTGATCAAGCAAGAAGGCGACTCCGTCGGTGGGGTAGTGGAATGTATCGTAGAAGGTGTTCCAATTGGACTAGGTAGTCATGTACAGTTTGATCGTAAGCTGGATGCACGTATCGCACAAGGAGTCATGTCGATCAATGCATTTAAAGGTGTGGAAATCGGCATCGGGTTTGAAGCAGGGGAACTGCGCGGTTCACAGGTGCATGATGAAATTCTGTATGATGAGGAACGTGGGTATCACCGTCGTACGAATCGTTTGGGTGGTTTTGAGGGTGGCATGACCAACGGAATGCCCGTGGTGGTTCGTGGCGTAATGAAGCCGATCCCCACACTCTACAAGCCGCTGCAAAGCGTCGATATTGATACGAAGGAAGCGTTCACTGCCCAAGTTGAGCGTTCGGATGCATGTGCGGTACCAGCGGCAAGCGTAGTCATGGAGCATGTGGTAGCTTGGGAGATAGCCAAAGCTTTGTTAGAAAAATTCGGCGGGGATTCAATCGAAGAAATCCGCGCGAATATTGCATCCTATGAACAACAATTGGAGCAGTACTAAGATGAGTACGCTGACGGTACAACTCGGCGAACGTTCTTATCCTATTCATATCGGACGTGGGTTGTTGCATCAAGCCGGAGAGTCGTTAAAGGAACGAGGAATTGCCCAAAAAAGCCCATTGTTGATTGTTTCAGACGAAAATGCAGCGGGATTCTACCTGGCAACATTGGAGAACAATCTTCAAGAGTCGGGATACAAAACGGTATCATTTGTCGTTAAGCCAGGAGAAACATCCAAGTCGCTTGCTGTATTTGAGCAGGGGATAACAGCAGCCATTGAGGGCGGTCTGGATCGCAATTCAGCCGTTATCGCTCTTGGTGGTGGTGTGGTGGGTGATTTAGCTGGATTTGTGGCTGCTTCTTTTATGAGAGGAATCAAATTCGTACAGGTTCCAACGACAATCCTCGCTCATGACAGCAGCGTGGGTGGTAAGGTCGGTATTAATCATCCTTTGGCGAAAAATATGATAGGGGCCTTCCATCAACCGGAACTTGTACTTTATGACGTAGATACGTTGTCAACACTACCTCCGCGCGAGGTATCTGCAGGACTAGCTGAAATGATCAAACACGGCCTGATCTGGGATGCTGATTTTGCTCAGTGGTGTCATGAACATGCGACGGATTTGCTCGCACTGGATGCGGCGGCACTGGAGTACGGACTGGAGAAGGGATGTTCCATTAAAGCCGAAGTCGTGTCGCGCGATGAACGAGAAAATGATGTACGCGCTATTCTAAATTTAGGTCATACGATTGGTCATGCGATTGAAGCCATTGCGGGATATGGTGAGTTTTTACATGGAGAAGCTATTTCTATTGGTATGGTCGGCTCCGCGCTTCTGGGTGTGAAGCTAGGGGCAGATCCATCTTTGGTAGACGATACGAAGGAAATGCTGTCTTCGTTGCGCTTGCCGACTTCTCTTCCATCACATCTCGAAACAGATCGACTGCTTGAAGCGATGATGCATGACAAAAAGTTCAAAGAAGGCAGCATTACTTTCGTTGTCCCACGTAGTATTGGGCGTGTGGAGGTTGTGAAGGATATTTCCGTCTCTTACATCCGGGAAGTCATTGAACAGTTAAAAAAGGAGGCGTGAAGATGTACAATCGTGGAATTCGTGGCGCGACGACCGTCGCGAATAATGAAGCAGATGAAATTTTGGAAGCAACAAGCCAACTATTGGATGAAATTGTATCCTACAATGAAATTCAGCCAGAGGATATTAGTAATGTATGGATAACAGTGACCCATGACCTGGATGCTGCCTTTCCAGCCATGGCCATCCGTAAGCTTGATGGCTGGGATATGGTTCCGCTGATGTGTGCATTGGAAATTCCTGTGCCAGGTAGTTTACCGAAGTGCATCCGTTTAATGGTACAGGTGAACACCGACAAATCCCAGCGGGAAATCAAGCATGTATATTTAAACGGAGCGCAGGCATTAAGACCAGATCTAGCTTCCCAGGGGAAATAAGCGCCTGTTTTTGAAGTTGATGGTTGCCAAAGTAACATCCCATGAGATATAGTGTGTGTAGCAGAGTTGAGTAGAGTAGAGTTAGCCAGAGCAGAGTTGAGATGAGAAGAGTGTAGCCTTAGCCAATTCCATATGAGATTACAGAGACCGGCGGTAGCGGATAAGCTTTTGTCCATGAAGAGACCTTCTTCTACAGAGAAGCTTATTTGAGGTGACCTGCGTGGTTGTGCAAAAGGGATAAGTGTATGCTTTTGTCTATTTGCTGTAATCATTCTACATATGGAGCATTCTTATAATTTCAATAACTGACAGCCTCTACCTTACGGGTAGAGGCTTTTTTATTCTCTCCATGGGTTCTGCGCCAAATTGGAAAGGAAGTGATCTCATGTTAACGCCGCATGTGGAGCAAGTGATAGCAATGGCGAATGAATTTAACCTGATTCCTGTGTACAAAAAAGTGCTGGCTGATATG
>NZ_JCAJRU010000181.1:0-10662 GCF_059447605.1 Paenibacillus sp. N119s
AGATCATCTTTTTCAAGCAGACTAGCCCTTTTTAAAATGTCCTTTACAGAGGGTACAGTTTAGCTTGGGTCAGCTTTTCTATATCGAAAAAGACAGATTCCTACTCGATGCGGTTACCGTCCTTTCCCATATTCAATATTGCAGTTTGAATTGTTTTAAGATCCATTACAGCGCTTTGATTATTGTCCTGAATTGCATCAAAAATTTCTTTACGGTAAATATCTATATCCTTAGGAGCAGATATTCCAATTTTGACGTTGTCTCCTTCAACGGAAAGCACCGTTAATACAATATTATTCTGAATAACGATAGACTCGCCTTTCTTGCGGGACAATACCAGCATTAGGATTCACCGCCTTGCTCTTCCGATTCTACTTCCGACCACAATGCATGTCTGGTCGTATACTCCGAATTTTGCAGAATAATCTGCTTACCTTTTAAATTTTCCGTATTAAAAATGATAGGGGCAATTAAGTTGACCGTTATTTTATCTCTGTTACTATGCCAAGTTACAATACAACGAACTGCAATCTGTTCTCGGGTTATTACTTCGATATCAGCAAGAGCATCATTAGACAACTCAAACTCGTAATCATGTACAAAGTCAAAAGGGTTGATTGTTATGAATGAGATGCCGTCCTCTTCTACAGCACTAAAAATACTGAACATCTCGTTATGTTCCTGTAGCTTAAAATTACGTAAATGCTCAAAACCAGGTATGCCTTTCGGAAAAGTAAAAATTGATTCTGATTGAGATTTTTGTTCAGTTCCATCTATTTCGTGTCTTTGGTTCATCTCTCGTCCTCCTAGAATACTAATAAAAAAGCTACAGACCTTGGTCCATAGCTTCAAAATGTCAAAGAATACGAAATCTTATCTCATAAAATCCATAAGAGATGGCTGCATAATCTGAGCCGATGATTTCAAAGCAGCTTCATATATAGTCTGAGCAGAGGTCGCTTGAATCATCAGGCTTGCTATATCCGCATCCTCAGTCTTAGACTGCAAAGTGGTTAGATTCAAATTACGATCATCCAGACGCGATTGCACTAGCTCCACACGATTGGTGCGCGCTCCAACTTCTGATAAGCTGGATTGCATTTTGGTATAACGAGATTCAATACCTGTGAGCTGACTTGATATCATTGTTTGATTTCCACTAGCCAAGGCTGCACTCAAATTATCCATAATTTTAAAAACATTATCAGCTTCCGTTGATGCTCCAAAGAACTCACTTCCGCTAGTATTGACCCGAAATGTAGATTGATCTCCTATTGCATAATTTACAGCACCTTGATCTGGGTCAATTTGGTCATAACTAGTTATGGTACTCGTAAGCTCATAAGGGGCCTGATCATATTTTTGGCCATTAAAAATATACTTACCACGGATTTGGCTATTCCCGATATTCGTCATTTGCTCCTTAAGCTGATCCACTTCAAGCTTAATTGCATCCAATCCAGCTTGAGGAACAGTACCACTTGAAGCTTGAACTGTCAACTCTTTTAGACGTTTCATCACATCTCCAGCTTGTTGCATAGTTGAGTCTGTAAAGTCCAACCAACTTACAGCTGCATCTGCATTGCTGGAGTACTGCTCATTAGAGGCTAGTTCAGATCTATAGCGAAGGGCATAAGTTACACCTACAGGATCGTCTGAAGGTTTATTGAGCTTACGTCCGGTTGTGATTTGATTTTCCATTTTATTCATATTGCTGTAGTTACGATTCAGGTTATTGAGCGTCTGCATGCTCATCATCCCCGAGGTTACTCGAATCGCCATACGCTACCTCCTACTAATAAAAATAGATTTATAATCCTACACGGCCTGTACTATTAATTAGCTTGTCCAACAACTGATCGAACGTTGTCATGAAACGGGAAGATGCACTATAGGCATGCTGAAACTTGATCAAGTTGGACATCTCCTCATCCAAAGATACCCCACTGACAGATTGTCTGCTTAAATCTACTTGCTCCGTAAGGGTCTGTGCGTTCTGTGATTGACGTTCCGCTTCCTGAGTCTGAACCCCAAGCTGTCCAGCAATAGAGCTAAAATAGTCATCCACTGACGTTGGGCTGGATAAAGCCGCTCCAAAATCAAATTTTACATTTTTCAAATTAGCCATAGCCATAGCTAAAGCGTTGTTCCCGAGGATCACCTTCTCACCGGTCGTTCCCGTACCGTCTACCCGCATTGAAGTTGCAATTTTATTAGGATCACTTTGTATGTCGGGATTTAACGTAATATTGCCAGCTGTAATTGCGGCACCATCTTTAGATGTGAAAAAAGCATCCCCTTTGGTAGGAGTTGTGCCACTAATTGTATAACCCAACTGATGAAGTCCATTAATCCCTTGGACAGTAACTTTCAAATCGCTTGTTAAAGTCCGGTTATTATTTGCATTAGAGTAGGTAACCGCTGAATTATTTGGTCCTGTATTCAATATCGTTCCTTCAGGAAGCACAGTCCCCTTAGGAAGGGTAACTTCAATATTTCCATTGGCCAGCGTGTTCGCCAATTGATTCATTTGGTTTTTGTAATCCGCAACATATCTATCACGTGACAATACCATTCCATAAACTTCGCCGCCAGTTAAGGTACCACCGGTAAAAGCAGCCTGAAGACCATCTGCAGTTACTGGAGTAAGCTCACTACCCGTTACAACTATCTGTCCGGCTACCGTTACTTGATATCCGTTATCTAATTGAGTGACTTGTACGTTAGCCAGTTTAGACAACTTATCAATCGCATAATCTCGCTGGTCTCTTAAGTCATTTGGGTTATCCCCCAAAGACTCTAATTTGGTAATATTACCATTTAAATCTGCTACAGATTGCAGAAGAGAATTCATTTCTGTTGTTTTTAAAGTAATATTACTAGTTAAATCAGTCTCCAGTGCATCAAGCTGCTTGCTTGTTTGATTCAGGGCATCCGTTAAAGCCAACGTAGTCTCTTTGACGATTTTACGGTTAGTTACGTCCTGAGGATCTTGGCTCAAGTCCGACCAAGCATTCCAAAAATTATCCATTACTTTGCGCATACCTGTGTCAGAAGGCTCATTCATAATCGTTTCGAGCTTATTCAGAGTATCGTAGCGGATACTCCATCCACCTAAAGAGGAGTTTTCATTACGATACTGATCGTCCAAAAACGTCTGACGGACACGCTCAATAGCAGTAAATTCCACCCCTGTGCCCATTTGACCTCGTACAACGGAACGGTTCAAACCGTAGGCTTCCATAGAGTCCGAGGCCTTCATACTAACCACTTGTCTGGAGTAACCCGCTGTATTAGCATTTGAGATATTGTGTCCGGTTGTATTTAATGCCGCAGTTTGTGTATTCAAGCTTCTTTTCGCCGTTTCTATACCATGAAATGTTGAAACCATATTTTCCTCCTTCAATTAGGCGCGTGTATCAAATAGCCCCGCTCTTACAGCTGATGTGCTTTTGTCGGCTGGACGCTGATAAACTGCTTCAGATTCCGCATAATACGACATACTCTCAATGGAAAAATCAATATAGGAAAGAGCCTGTTTTATGAGCTGCTGATTCAATTCATTTAATCTTTTCAATTCTACCAGCGTATCTGCAAGATTTTTTTGAATTTGAAGGAGGCGCTGCTTGTCTTCAACATCAAACACAAGACGAGACAACTCCGTAATATTGAGATTCAACTTGGATTTAATACCACGTTCCTGCAAAAATTCATAGGCCGCTTGCAGACGTTGTTCGTCCAACTGTTCAATGTGTCTGGACATCTTCGATTCCTGATTCATGACTAGAATAAGCTGATCTACCTTATTTGATATCAGTGCTTCTTTTTTCTGAGTTCCTAGTGCGATCAACTGCTCATGCGCCTCTCTAAGTTGCTCCAGCACATCCATCAAACGTTCTAAAGGCATATTCCTTCACCTAGCTTTCGGAAGACTGCTTAAAGAAAGGTAACAGCTTCTCTGCAATTTTATCGGCATCCACACGATAGGTTCCAGAAGCTACTTGCTGCTTAAGCTCCTGAATTTTCTTAACGCGGTCTGCATCGCTGCTTCGGTTCAGCATCTCCATTGCTTCTGGAGAAATGGAAACCTCGTCCTTGCGGCGGGATTTTTTTTGCTCCTCTTGACGTCCTGTTTCAATATTTCGTTGATATGGATTGATAGCTCCGATGCGGTTGGTCTCGTTAATTTTCATAACTTCCACCTTCCTTAGTTATTTGATATGGTCAGAATGTATCAGACGACATAGCGTCGAACATGGTTCGTATTATGCCTTACTTCTTTATTTTGTGCATGATTGCTAAAATAAAAAAAACCGATAAGCTCTATAAAGATTATCGGCGGTATTTGAAACTTTTTGAATAGCTGAATGCGTATTTAATTCCCCTGTACTAGTTTCCACGAAGTTTATCCATCGCACTGTAGGTACCTGAGCCCATATTATTACTTTGATCCTGATTGCTACTTTCGCGTACGGCCTGATTCAGGTCTTTAGTCAGGCGTGTTCGACAAGAATCGCACATATGCCCATCACGAATTGGTATCCCACATACCTCGCAAGGATACGTCATATTGGGCGCATTAGCAATGGAAATACGTCCCTCACGTATAAATGTCGTGATTTGTTTGACAGATACACCCGTAGCTTCCGAAAGCTCATGCATATGAATACCTTTATTCTCACGTATATGTTTGACACATTTCTCATATTCGATCTCAATTTCTTTAATGCAGTTCTGGCAGATTCCTCTAACATTCTTAATAAACAGCTTTCCACAACGAGGACAGTTATCCAAATTCATCCTCTGTAGCGCCCCTTTCCAACTTCTGGTCTCTTTAATTACTTTTATCCTTACATTACCTTATAGCGAAGAGCTTCGTCTATCAAATATTTCAAAAAAGTTTTTTAGATTTAACACAATTGCACATTTTATTCGTTATCATAGTAAAAGTATAAGAAGGAAAGATTCAATGAGTGGGAATTTTTCCATTTCTTTGCACAACAACATACAAAAACGTAAAATCCAGGGGCAAACGAGCCCTTATAAACCTAATATATGTGAGTATTTATCGTCCAAATTCACTCCGTAATTTAGATAAAAAAATAAAACAAGCGCCATTCCAGTTATTTTCAGGAATAGCGCTTCATTATCATTAAACAGCTATATATGAATATGGTTAAAATGTAGAAATAAAATGAGGGGAAAACCGGGCGAAACAATCCTCAGAAGAATTCATGTTCACCTGTGCCCCGAATGCCATCAAGCATATGCTGTAAATCCGGGGGATCGGCGTCCATACGAATGCTCCGCACATGGAGTGTGGGTATTCATAAATCTCATACACCTAACATCAATTTAACCTATAACCTATCTGAAATTAAGCTAGATGTACCATCGGAAATTTGCAGCCCAAAAAAACAAGCCATTTTACAAATAATTATTCAAAAAAGCATTGTTTTAATAGAGGCCTTCCCGTATACTATAGTCAAACGCTTGGTTTAATAAATATATTTTATAAAACAGTTTATAATGTTAATGTTAATTATTTAGTTGTATTTGTTTGTGGTACTTGAAGTTCTTGACCAACTTTAACCAAGTTGTTGATTTTCACCAATTCTTCAACAGTTACACCATATTTTTCAGCAATAGAAGCCAATGTGTCGCCTTCTTGAACATTTACAGTGATTGTTTTTACAGTTGTTGCTGGTGTTTCAGTTGTAGTTGCTGCTGGTTTTGTAGTTGTTGTTGTTTGGTTGTTGTTCTCTGTTGTCGATTGAGCAGGTGTTGTAGTTGCTGCATTTTCAGTAGTTTTAGTTCCGAAAACTTTTGCTTCAAATGCTTTTTGCGCTGCTTCTTGTTGTTCTCTCATAATTTGGTCTTCCATTTGCTGCACTTCGTCATCAGAGCTGGATTTCGCCATCACTTGACCTGTTGCAAGTGGACTCAACAAAGATACTGCACCTAAGCTAACAGCCAGCATGCTAGAAACTGCTACTTTTTTCATTACGTTTTTCATGATTTTATTCTCTCCTCTTTTTAGCTTTAAATTTTAATTAACTGCTTTACTACTGAGCGAGACACTCCCAATGTCCGCTCTTTTGTCGTTAGCTAATCACTTATTACCAATCATGTTAGCTATCAACAGAAAGAAATTGTACTCCTCTTTTCCAAAAAAATCAACCTCTAAATTGAAATATTCTGATTTCATCCCTCACTTCCTAACTTTTTGTTCGTCTCTATATTTTTATTATATACCTCTCTCTAGCTTGTTGTCAAATTCTACTGATTGTACGGATTAAAAAGCTTCTGCTCTATCATTTAAGCCTTCTTTCAAAAGAATTATAACCTTTTTTTCATAGTTTCAAGCGCAAAATCATGGAATATAATAGAAATTTGGACTCATGATCTCGCTAAGGATAGGCAAAAAATAGCCAAATGTACTCCTTGTTCTAATGCCTTTTCTCTTAAAACGCGTGCACATGCCTGCAATGTACTCCCTGTCGTATAAATATCATCCACAAGCAAAATTGTAACGGAATACATATTCTCCGCAGCATGTTGAGGTTCGGCTTTTAAAATAAAGCGTTTCATCAAATTCGCCATATTGGGGTGAACAGAAAAAGCATTATTCATTGTATTCATGCGTTCTTTTTTTGATTTAAAGCTTTGTTTGCCTGTATCTTGCGGACGAACAAGCAATGAAAGGAAGGGAAGCTTATTTTGCTTTGCAATTTCTTCTGCCAAAATCTGAGCCTGATTGAAGCCTCGCTCTGTCAGCCTCTTTTTACTTACCGGGACACAGGTCACAATATCTACATCCCACAAAGATCGCTTGAAATGAGTACATTTAGGATCTGCAAATTCATGCCTCATCGCCTGATAGGCTCGGTTCATGACTTCGCCCAGAAGGGGACCAAATTTTTCATTGCCACGATATTTGAACTGTCCAATCCATTCTCTCATCATCGGCGTATAACTGGTTGCACTCCGATTACATACATAGTAACGAGCTAATCGGCCGGGCCTGACGCAATCTGGACAAAACGTCGGACGTCCACAATGAACACAGCGAATGTTGTAAACCCAGGGAATTTGATTCGAGCAACGAGTGCAAAGCCCAGTAAATTCGGAAAAATTGCCTGCAAGAGTGCCACAAGCAACACATGTCTGTGACTGACGATGGAATAACCAATTCAAAAATAGACGGATTCTTGGAGTCATCCCCATACCAAAAAGCACCTTTCCTGGTAGTTTACGTACCGACATTGTTTCAGGTTTCACATTTCCAAAAAAACTTTTTTTATTTAATGCATTTAGTGCTTTATCAATTCAGATATCCTTTTTTCCGAGCCAGTACATTCATATGCTTAATCTGTTTGATTGCTCTCTTTTGGCCGCTAGTCCATTGGGGAGATATAAAAATAACACTTCCGTATGGATCATCCTTAGATCTTCCAGCGCGACCAGCCATTTGGACAAGGGATGCTTCGTCAAAGAGACTGCTGTCCGCATCTAGTACATACACATCACTCCGTGGAACAGTCACTCCCCGCTCCAAAATAGTGGTTGTCACCAGCACACGTATTTCAGTAGTCCGGAATAATTGTACCTTGGCGGTTCGTTCGTCATCCTGCGATGAGGTGCCCGCAATAGGTATATCAGGCAATTGTCTAATCAGCAGTTCCACAAGACCTTGAATATGTGAGATTCGTGTCACAAATAGGAAGATCTGTGCTCCACGTTGAATGGATACGCATAGACGTTGAATAAATGAAACAGGAAGCTGACCTTTTTGCAGCCAATGATGCACTGATGCAGTATCCAAACGCATTGGGACAGGTAGGGGATGACGATGAAAACGAACGGGAACCTTGGCATGTGGCAGTTGACCACGTGCAGCCTCTTTCTGCAAAGGACGTGGTGGCGTAGCAGACAAATAAATAAACTTTCCTTCCCGCTTACATACTGCTTGGGCAGCAAAGGCAAGCATCGGATCATTATGAAAAGGAAACGCATCAATCTCGTCAATTACAACCAAATCAAAGGCCTGGCGATAACGCAACAACTGATGTGTCGTTGCCAGTGTCAACTGTCCTCTTTGCCACCGTTCTGCACTCCCTCCATAAAGCGTCACCATGCTAACCTGGGGGAAGGCAACAGCCAAGCGAGGTGCCAATTCCAACACCACATCGCGGCGCGGTGTTGCTACAAGTGCAGCCCCTCCGCGTTCCAACACATGCTGTAAAAGAGGAAACATCATTTCTGTCTTGCCGGCGCCCGTCACGGCCCAGAGCAGAAAACGTTCAGCCGCAGAATCAGATACTTGTCGGCCAGCGATCCCCCAAGCAGGCTCGTCAGATTTAGGCGAGGACTGCTCGTTGTCGGGAAGAGTGCTACCATGCGTAGCGGAAGTACCTGCATCCTGGCGCCCAAGCAGGCTACGCCAGAATAATTGGCGCGCCCATTGCCACTGGCCTTCCGGACGAGAGGATTTTCGCCCCTCGCCGGGTGGTGCAGCCAAAAAACGCAGCGCTACTTCGGCGGCGGCACGTTGCGCAGGGCTCAGTCCCCAGCGGTCGAGATTCGCCGGCGGGGCAACCTGTGCCGCTCGCGGCATGGCGGGTTTCGCTGTACCGCGCAGCAGCAGCGAGCACTCACGGCTGCGCCCAAGCGCGAGACATGTCTCGCAGTAGGCGCACGCCTTACGGCCGCACGATGCGCAGCTTGTGCGATGCACCTTTCCGCTGCCACAACGGTTGCAGCGGAGTTCATGCCTACGCGCAGCAGACCAACGCGCGCGTGGTGTTGAAGCAAGGCCAGCAGCAAAGCTGAGTCGGCCCTGTAGATATGCAAGTTGCGCAGCTGAACGCCAAGTATGCTCCAAATCCGGCACTGCCTCTGCTAGCAGCGCTTCAGCTTCAGGAACGAGCAACTGGCGCCCTGCCAACAAATGAGTTAGCTCGTTCGCTTGTCGCGTTAAACTTTCCAAATCCAACCCATCCACTCCCGTGAAGAGGTTCATGTTCTGAATTGAACGTACAACTCCTATTGTCTCCCATTCCTTATTCCCATGTGTAGTGCGAGAAGCCCAGCCTTGTCGACAATCCCAAATACATATATTTTCTACTCCTCCAGATAAGATCATCCCTTCTCCATTAGAAGACTCTAGAACCAATTCATTCTTTAGCTGTGCAAGCGTATATTCCCACCATTGCTGATTCCCCCATCGCTCCATATTTGCTAATTCCTTAAATCTCTCACACAGGCTTACTGCCCAGGACAAGGGAAGCTCGTCTCCTAATAACACCCACCTTTCGACAGTATTCTCCTGTTCCTTATCTCGATCCAACCACCATGTCATATCTACTCGAATATCCACAGATAATCGGAGATTCCAATCTCCCTTATACTTGACTGCATATACTGCAATTTTCATTTTCGATCTCTCTCCCATCCATCTTTTTTCGGTTTCTTGTCATCCCGGAAAACGCAAAAAAGCACACTTCCATGGCTACTAGCCTGAAGTGTGCTTCACATCAAACAGATTTCGACGAAATCCCTGTTGTCTTGCATATGCAACTGTCTATAAACATTTATATCTGATTTTAACCACAATGTCCACAGTTCCTTGTCACTAAGGAACAAGTGGGGCACCCGCCAACGGGTTTGCTGTTCTAAGATCAATAACAACCTGTTTTTCACCGCCTGACTTCGGCAATACCGGGTTCCCCGGTGAAAAACGACGTGAGATGACTGAAACATCCATATGACTATAGCGCACCAGTCGGGTCAGAATCGGTAGCGTATCGTCTATAGATTCATCATCCAGTACCGTTACATGCAACGGCCTCCGGTGTAGCCAGGCAAGTATGCTCAATGAACGCATCACCCATTCCACACGATCTCCGTCATTGGATGTGATCACAATATAGCGAGTCGCACGACGATCCGGCGATGCCGCATGTGCATCTTCGCCATTGTGATAAGCCTGAACCGCCTGTCGTATATACATAAGATGCACGACTGCGGCTCCCACACCGTATATAAGCAATATCCAAACCAAGTGAGCCGTCACGAGGGTTCCACCTCCTCCTATAGCGACAATATATGCCGTATAACAGGAAGAGGTGTCACGGTTATGTACTGGACTTCCGTACGAGCGGATATCTCGCTCCAAAAGAGGGGCGTACAGCTTCATACCTAGGCAACTGAGTGGTCTAATGTATGAAATAACTACACTTTACAGCGTAACCCATCCATATTTGATGGAGTTAATAACGGCTTGGGTACGATCATCAACCTCCATTTTTTGCAGAATACTGCTGACATGGTTTTTGACCGTTTTCTCGCTTATGAATAAATATTCACCAATCATCTTATTGCTCTTGCCTTCAGCCATCAGACGCAGCACTTCTGCTTCACGGCGGGTCAGCGGGTTATTTTCACCTGCGACAAACTTCACGCCTGCTTCCTTAGTATGGCCTTCCGCCATAGCACCTGTTTCATTCAGGTAAGTCATCCGGCGAAGCTGCTGAATAAGCTTGCCCGTTACTTTTGGATGGATAAATGCATATCCTTCATGTACGGAACGAATGGCATTGATGAGAGACTCGGCCTCCATATCTTTTAACAGATAGCCATTGGCTCCCTTGCGCAACGTCT
>NZ_JCAJRU010000182.1:0-10588 GCF_059447605.1 Paenibacillus sp. N119s
TTCTCCTCATTACGTTTTATCACCAGAACTTTACAGCCCCTATGTAGCCCCTTATATTCAAGCAACTAACTTACCTTATGTATATATAGATTCTAATGAGCTCTGGGGGAAAAACATCTTAGATGCCATTTTGAAAATCAATCAATGTATTCAACAAAAATCACCATACTTTGAGATGGATATTACCATGCATTTAACAATGATCTGGAAAAACTTGGTCATGAATGGCTTTAAATTAGAATATGACCAGACGGAAATGGTAAAGAGTCAGCGGATCAAGCAAATGTTAAATTGGATCTATTTGCATTACGCTGAAAAAGTCACATTAGATGATATTGCGAAAGCTGGTCAATTGAGCCGTTCTGAATGCTGCCGATATTTCAAACGAGTGTTAAAGATAACTCCGCTGAATTATGTCATGGATTATCGGATTCAAAAAAGCTTGGTCTTATTGCAACAAGCAGAATCCAACGTTACAGAAGTTGCCTATAAGGTCGGATTTAACAGTGCCAGCTATTTTATAGAAAGATTCAGAAAAGCGATGAATATGACACCCTTAGCCTACAAAAAATCAAAAAAGGATGATTGATAACCCATGGATGAACGCTGCTGCGGAGCGTAGGGAAGTAGATTCGCTTAATATACATATTATTATCTTTTGTTAATTACAAGGTGTGAGTATGGAAATATAATCTAGACAGATGTTGGAGAATTCTGAACGCAACTAAATTTAAAGTATGGGAGTGAAGGGGGAAACAGATGGAGGATGAATTCGCTCAAATCCAAAATTCAATTGAACTGCTTATGCAGGATAAGCTGCCACAAGAGGTCGTTAACCATGCAATGAATAAGTTTACAAAAAAGAAAATTGCTAAAGGAGATTTATTAGTTCATCAGGGAGTTGTACAAAAAGAAATATATTTTGTTATCTCCGGTTTATTAAGAAGCTTTTATATCGATGTGAATGGGGATGATATCACAAGATTTTTTTCAAAAGAGGGTTCAGTGCTTTATTATGAAATATTGTTTGATCATAAACCTTCAAACCGTTGTATCGAGGCTTTGGAGGATAGTGTCGTTATGGCCATGTCATGTAATGATTTCAAAAAATTAATAGAGAATCATATATATTGCATGAAAGCTTATACAAAATTATTGGAACGTAAGTTGGAATATAAAATTCAAAGAGAGAGCAGTTTTTTATTAAAAAGTGCAACGGAGAGGTATTTGGATTTTAGAAAAGGGTATCCCCAATTGGAGAAGCGTATCAATCTAGCCTATGTCGCCTCTTATATCGGAATTACACCCGTGTCGTTGAGCAGAATCAGAAGAGCGATTGCGGAGGAGATTTAAAATTTGGAAAGCGAGGAGTTCATCATGAAATATGTAACCATGAAAAACGACAAAATACCGGCTATTGCACTGGGAACGTGGTCATGGGGCACAGGTGTTAACGGTGGAGACCGGGTTTTTGGAAATAACTATACTGCGGAGGACTTGAGACCTGTTTATGAAAAAGCCGTTAAACATGGTTTTACCTTATGGGATACTGCAGCCGTATATGGTTATGGCGCATCGGAAACCATTTTAGGCCATTTCATTAAGGAAGAACAAGATATATTGATTTCTACAAAGTTCACACCCTTCGATGGCCAAGAGCAAAACATGAGGAAGTCATTAAAGGAAAGTATGGAGAGACTTTGTAGGGAAAATATTGACCTTTATTGGATTCACAATCCCCGGAATGTTGAAAAATGGACACAAGAAATCATCCCCCTTGCAAAGGAAAATAAGATTAAACACATCGGGGTATCTAATCATAACTTGGATGAATTAAAATTGGCTGTTAGCATTCTGGAAAATGAGGGTTTGGAACTTGCAGCCGTTCAAAATCACTATAGCTTATTGTATAGGGAATCAGAAGAAGCAGGTATTATCGATTGGTGTAACGATAATCATATCGTTTTCTTCTCTTATATGGTTCTGGAACAAGGAGCACTAACAGGCAAATATAATGCTAATCATCCGTTCCAAAGCAATACAAGAAGAGGAGAAGCCTTTAGTATAGAAACCCTGAGAAAACTTCAAAATTTAATCAATGTTATGAGCGAGATTGGGGACAAATATAAAGTTGGACCGGCCCCCGTAGCAATGGCTTGGTCCCTTGTAAAGGGGACTGTACCCATTATAGGAGTTACCAAAGAAGCACATATTGACGATGCATTAACTGCTATAACTCTTACACTAGAAAAAAAGGACATTCATGATTTAGAACACGCTGCTATGGAGACAGGTATATCCGTTAGGGGCGCATGGGAAAAAAGTATGAAAAAATAATTTTGCGGTTGTCGCGTGTGCTTCCACAACGGAAACCGACACCTACATTAAATTATCGACAATTGATTCTATCGCTTGGCTTCCTATTTGTCCGTACACCCGTTCTACGTCGCCGCGCTTTCTATCAAGCTTGTCTGTTTGGCGCCTTTAGCTTGTTCTGGACCGTTATTCCTCTGCATCTGGCGGATCACTTTGGCCTCTCGCAGCAGGGGATTGCCTGGTTTGCCTTAGCTGGTGTGGGTGGCGCTATTGCCGCACCTATTTGTGGCCGATTAGCCTACAAAGGCTGGACCCGAGCTTTGACCGGCACATTCCTGGTGGTGGCTGTTTTTTCCTTCCTGCTTGCCGTACTGGTAAAAGGTCATTCTATTGTGGGTTTACTGCTGATGGTTGTCGCTGCAATTACACTGGATATGGCTGTTTCAGGCAATCTGGTATTGGGTCAACGCGCTATTTATTCGATTGGCAAAGAATCAAGAGGACGCTTGAATGGACTGTTCATGTCATTATTTTTCTTGGGCGGGGCAGCTGGCTCTTCCTTGGGTGGCTGGGCATACGCTCAAGGTGGCTGGCAGACTGCAGCTGGTTTGGGTACAGTTCTCCCGGCTCTGGCCCTGCTGTACTTCCTGACCGAACGAAAGCCCGTTTTTAGCAAACTCAAACAAAGCTAAAAGTTGTATGCCTCCCGGGGGGAACACGACGTCGCTTTATCAGGTAATTAAAAGTTTGAAGTCGTTAAACTAACGCGATACATTAGGTATAAGTAATCGATGAAAAGAAGAGGGGGAGAGCGAAATGAAGACAATCAAGTGCATGATGGACCACCTATACTGGGCGGACGGACGCATCTTGGACGCGCTCGAGGAGAGTAAGACGAAAAACAAGGGCCTTCTGAAGCTGGTTCGGCACGTTGCGGTCGCGGAACGAGTCTGGCTGGACCGATTGCAGGGCAAGGGTAGCGCGCAATATTCGTTGTGGGAGGAAACGGAAGACCTGACGGCAATCCGGGTGATGTTCGAAGAAAACGCCGAGCAATATCGCATCTATATCGAAGGGCTCAAGGAATTCGAGATGGATGAGATGATTGACTATGAGAACCAGAGCGGGGTTTCGTTCCGAACGTCCGCTCGGGACATCCTGTTGCAGGTCCTCTTACATGGGCAATATCACCGAGGACAGATCAACCGGGCACTTCGGATTGAATCGGCTGAGCCTGCTCAAGTTGATTACATCACGTTCACGAGACTCTAACGGGCCTAATAACCACCATAAAATCTAAAGTTGTAGGTGAATTATGGTTTATAATGGAGATGGAGATGTTATAAAAGAAGACCCGGGTTAGAGGAGAGATAGATCATGACGGGTTCAAACTTCATTGGCATGCTTCCCGACATCGAGGAGGGACGGCGAAGGGGATCACCGGCCGCTCGTACAACGAATATTCGATATGGAGCCGTTGGATGGGAAAATGCTTAAAGGTCTAAATGAAGAATTGGAACTCGCTGATCTTGAAGAGGACATCCAGGAAATAGGCTATCCGGTAAAAAGGGAAGATTGAAAATAGTATGTACATAGACATTTCCTGTTGAAAGTCGCTATTAAAGCGGCTTTTTTTAGGTTACCTCAATTACTAAGGCTTGAACCAACAGAATCCTATTAAGGGCGACGTTAATTGTTCACATCCTTGACTTTCCCCTGCACGGGAAACTGTATACTCACATTATGTTATAGATTGGAGATGATATTTTGTTCAAAATCAGTGCATTTTCCAGGCTAAGCAAGGTCTCCTTAAAAACACTGCGTTATTACGACCAGATTGGCATACTTAAGCCGAGAAAAGTAGATCACGATACAGGCTATCGTTACTATTCCGCAGATCAGCTTCTTGAGCTCAACCGAATCTTGATTTATAAGGAATTGGGTTTTACATTGCCCCAAATTAAACAGCTGCTTCAGGAAGATATTTCATTAGAAAATATTCAAGGCATGTTTAAGCTGAAAAGAAGCGAAATCCAGCATATCATCGATACGGAACAAGCCAAACTCGTCAGGATTGAGGAACGTATGCAGCTTATAGAAAAAGAGGGGCAATTCGAAACGGGGCAAGAAATCAGAATCAAAGCAGATGGTGCTCAATCGTTTTTTTATCAGAAAACATGCGGGAAAGAAGAGGACATTCCAGATTTATTCCGTCAATTTGATCAGTTATTAACAACAGAAATTCGTCAATCGATTCAAGGTCCTCAGGTTGTTTTATGGAAAGAGATTGACGGAAAAGAGGATGAGTTTGAGTTTGAAATCGGTTATTTTTTAACCTGTGAATTGCGATCATTTCCAGAACCGTTTCAGCTACGGACCCTTCCTCCTGAACCGATGATGGCCACAATGGCTTTTCATTCAAATGCTAGTTTT
Organism: Paenibacillus sp. N119s; assembly: GCF_059447605.1. NCBI lineage: Bacteria > Bacillati > Bacillota > Bacilli > Caryophanales > Paenibacillaceae > Paenibacillus > Paenibacillus sp. N119s. The sequence goes on from NZ_JCAJRU010000182.1 coordinate 4,750, forward strand.
GATTGTGCAGCCTGTGTTCATTTAGCTAAATGGATTGAGAAAAATAACTATCAGATCAAGGAAAACGAATCAGGTAGGGAACTATATTTACCGTTAACTTCAGAACGAGATGCACAATTCATAGAAATACAAATTCCCATTATAAATAGATAACTGAGGAAGGTGGAGTGGGGGAAATTGAAAAATAAACGGATCATCTATGTCCTGGCACTGGCTGTTTTTCTGATTGGAACCATTGAATATATTATTACGGGAGTTATTGAGATGATGGCTGTGGACTTGGGAGTATCTACTTCGGAAGCCGGGTTATTGGTGACTGTGTTTGCTCTTGCCGCAGCCATTGTCGCTCCGATTTTAATTGCATTAACGATCAATGCAGATCGCAAGAAACTACTAATGACGACCCTTGGTGTGTTTATTGCCAGCAACGGACTTATGTTGGTAGATCTTGCTTATGAAACAGTACTATGGATACGAATTATCCAAGGGGCTAGCGGAGGAATCGCTACGGTTGTAGCCATGGCAGTGGCGACACGGCTCGTTGAAAAAGAAAAAAGGGGCAACGCCATCGGCATCATTTTGATGGGGCTTAGCAGTTCGCTAGTGCTGGGTGTTCCCATGGGCACATTTTTTAGTGAGATGTTTGGATGGAGAGCGCTATTTGTTTTAATCGGATTATTAAGTGTTCTTCCATTACTGATTATCTATCAAAAGGTTCCGGCAATCAAAGAAGAAGAAAAGGTTACCCTCAGAATGCAGCTCTCTATTTTAAGAAATCCAACCATATTGACGGCCTTGGTTATTACGTTATTTTATGTCGGCGGCTATTCTACACTATTTACTTATATTACACCCTTTTTGCAGGCCACGTCCTCTCTTTCCATGACAGAAATTAGCGGTGTTCTGTTTCTGGCGGGCATTTGCAGCTTTGTCGGATCAAGAGTAGGTGGACAATTGGCAGATGCAAAGGGATCGAAATTTACCATTTGTCTCGGGCTCATGTTACAAGGGGCGACTCTTCTATTATTCGCTCTAGCCGGAGTCAATCTCTGGGTATTAATCATGGTTTTAATGATTTTTATGTTAGCAACGTGGAGCATTTCCCCGGCTCAGCAACCATATCTGGTTACTCTGGCGCCTCGAAATCCGGACATTGCTCTTAGCGTAAATACTTCGTTCATCCAATTTGGTTTTGCACTGGGATCTGGATTAGGCGGGTTAGTCATCAGTCGTACATCTGTCCTATATTTGAATTGGCTGGGTTTTGCCGCTGTAAGCATAGCTTTAATTCTTGCCATCTTACTATTTAATAAAATGAGCAGTGGAACTAAAACTCCTATAGTTACTAAATAAGAAATGGACTGGACCAAGGTGAAAACTATTCAATACAAACAAGAAGGCAGCCAATCAAAGTGATTAGCTGCCTTTGTTTAACTAACGGGCAGGATAGAGTGACTTTTGTATAGAAAATTAAAAAAGAACGAATCAATTCGTGCGCAAGATCTGAATTACTCCCCAAAGAAATTTCTGCATACATGTAAAATCCCCTCGGCGTAAGGATAAGGGGCAACGTTGTTGTGGCATGACTTTGCCTCTGCCGTTGCGTTCTGGAGAAGATATCCATGGGCAACCATCTGAAGCATCTCGATATCATTTCCACTGTCACCGAAAGCCAATGTTTTGGACAGGGGGACCCGACTATAATCTATCAGGAATTGCACAGCCGCTTTCTTTCCAGTTCCTGCGGGGATAAAATCGACATCATATGCATGCTCAGGATCACCCGCCTTGGGATTGCAAATATTGATATTAATTCCGATTCTATGATTTGCAGCCAGATGCCTGATGATACGTATATCATATTGGGTTTTGACTGCTGATACCGGATAATAATAGTAGTTCATTTTGTACCCGGATTGCCCAAATTGAGTCTGTTCGTCAAGAACAATATTGAATGTTGATTTTAATTCGCTAATTAAATCTTCTACATCTCTTCGAGAGAATCCGGAGGCCCTTGTGATCTTTGCCCATGAAGGAACAGTGACCAGTTGTCCGTCAGGCGTGACTTCCCACATCTCTGTGCCCAGATTGCTCGCTATAAAATGGGGGAGCTGCGTCATACCGGCTATTTTTATTTTTGCTTGTATTTGCTGAACACTACTTCCGGTGACCCAAGCTATCTTTACCTGATAATTTTTGGCAAGCTGCTGGAGGTATTGTTCTAGTTCGTACACCATTTTGAGTTGTTCAGGCAAACATTCATGCGGGTAATACGTTTCGTCAAAATCAAACAATATTAGATATTCGGTTACAGTGGGGGTATATATGACTTTCATGAGTGTGACTCCTCCCATAGTTTGTTAACGATATCATAGTTGCAGGGAACGTTCCCAGGTCAATACTTTAGAAGAGGTGTTAATTTTGCCCACCATAATTGATATTTCACGTGTAAGCGGTCTCTCCAAGTCAACGGTATCACGTGTGTTAAATGACCATCCTCATGTATCTATTGAAAGCAGACAAAAAGTACAAAAAGCCATTACGGAGCTGGGATATGTCCGCAATACGCAGGGGGTTCAGTTGCGTCTACAGGCAAGCAATCATATCGGTGTGCTTGTCCCGGATGTGGAACATCCCTATTTCAGTCAGCTTGTTAGTGCATTAAGTCGATCTTTAGGCTCAATGGGGTATCAACTTGTCATCTATCAGACCGAATTATCCCGAGAGTATGAACGTGATGTGTATACCCGATTGGCACGCCGAGAAATGGATGCCGTGGTTATTGCTCATTCCCATTTCTCGGAGAGAGAAATTAAAGAATATATAGGTTCTCACATTGGAGTCATATGTAACGAAGCGACGGACGGAGAGTTTCTCGATGTCTTCCGATTGGATGAAGAAGATGCAGTCTTTCAAGCGACAGCATATTTGCTGTCCAAGGGGCGCCGTCATCTGTTTTTCTGTATGGATCACCTGACACAACTGCAAGAGAAAAGATGGAATGGGTTTCAACTGGCTCACCAACAATTCGGTCTTGTCTGTACGAAATCACAATGTTATACGGGGCTGATGACTATGGAAGATGGTTATGCCTTGGGAGAACAATTATTTACTTCTGATCAATTGCCGGATGGAATGATAACAGGTAGTGACTTTGTAGCTACTGGTTTATTGAAAGCAGCAAAGCAAAAAGGGATATCTGTGCCTCAAGAAATGTCCGTCATCGGATTTGATAACCATCCTGTAGGATTAATGACTAATCCGGAACTGACCACATTAACCAATTGTATTCCTGATATGGTAAGGGATGTTACGGAATGTCTTATCCGGCGATTGAAGGGGATGCGATCTGCTCCTATAACGAAAATCTACAAGACTTCGCTGATTATACGTAATTCTACTTAAAAAAAGTGAAGTGAAAGACAAAGAAGGATAGTGAAATGTCCAGCTCTATTATTAAGAGTATATAAATAAAGATTAATAAAATGAGTGGACTGTTTAGTCAGTGCCTTTCATAGAATTCTGAGTCAAATGGAGTGAAGCCTCTTTTAGAGTATTAATAAAAATACGTGTCGCAGCACTCAGGTATTTATCTTTCCTGTAGATAATTCCTATATATCGAGCAAGATTAACATTTAAAATGGGAATAATTCTGATACGAGGATGGTTAAGGTACTCTAAGTAAGGTCTCGGTAATATAGTTACCCCGATCCTATCTATAACCATATTAATTAAAGATTGCATGGTTGTTATTTCAAAGATCGGTTCTGGAATAAACCCCACGTCTTTACAAGCTTTATTTATAAGCTGTCTTATAAAATATTGTTCAGGAAGTAAAATGGAAGGTGTTGTTTGCAAGACTTCTATACCTAATTTATCTTGATTCTCTAACGGGTGTCCAACAGGCACTGCAAACGCCATTTCCTCTTTATATAAAGAAATGGTTTCTAATTCATCCCCTTTCATAGGTAAAAAAACAATGCCTATATCCAGCTTATTTTCTAACAGTTGTTTTTGAATATCCCCAGTACGTAATCCAAACACAGATATCTTAACACCAGGATATAGATGATGGAAACTACGTAATGTGGGCGGAATGAGGTAATTTTCAACGGTTAACAAGGTGCCTATAGAAATGGTTCCTCTTTGAAGGCCATTTAGTTCATCTATTGAGGTTTTTGCCTGTTCCAGTTCATGAAAAATGTTACGTGTATACTTTAAGAGTAATTCCCCTGATTCCGTAAGAGCTGTCTTTTTACCAATGCGATCAAATAAAAGTGTGCCAATTTCATGTTCTAACAAACGAATTTGTTGACTTAAAGAAGGTTGAGAAATCCCTACCTTTTCTGCTGCTCTTGTAAAATGTAGCTCTTGGCACACAGCGTAAAAATATTCAAGTTGTCTTAATTCCATTCTAAAGCCTCCTGGTTTAAACGGTAATAGTTCCTACCTTTGCATTTTGCAAGTTCATTAACATAAATTTCAATAGGAATTCTATAAACAATCTAAGATATTACACATTATATCATAGGCTAAACCTATGGTTATTATATAAATAATTGAATTGTACTATTGATTGAACTGTCTTAGACTATTATTTGCACAGAGATCCAAGTAAAGTCTTTAAACCTAAAAGTATAAATTCTTTAAACTGTGTAAAAATTTTGTGGGGGTGATAAGATGGGTAGCCAAAAAACAGAGATTATCTACTACAGTGAGTTTTTAATAAAGAGTAGGAAGCCTGCCGTTCGAGCATGTTCATGGAAATGGAAAGACATTTATCCATTACTAATCAATCTGTATCGGAAGACTTTCTTTAAAGTGGCCGTGGAACATTTGTCACTAGTTCTTGTAATGTATATACACTGGAGGATATAACTGATGAAAAATTTTAATGTTGCTATTCCAACTCCCTTTCGTGATGATGAGAGCTTATATTTAGAAGGATTCAATCCTATTGTTAAACATTTAACAGATAACGGGATAGATTCACTACTTGTGTCTGCTACGACAGGCGAACAAAATTCAATGAGCATTGAAGAGCGTATGCAAATTATTGATTATTTTAATCAACAAAAATTTGAAAATGTTGAACTGATGTTTGGCGTATCAGCTACTACAACAAGAAATGCAATAAAACTGGTTAAAAAGCTTGAGGAATCTGTTTTTGATTCTATTCTAATTCAGTTTCCACCTTATATTCAGCCGACACAACAACAAGCTATTTCTTATATCAATGAGCTGCTACAACATACCACCAAAAACGTTGTCCTTTATAATAATCCTTTCCGAACAGGATTTGAGCTAAGTGCTGAATCATTAAAGACTGTTATTAACCAGAAGTACTCTAACCTTGTAGGACTTAAAGAAGAGAGTGATGCCAAACGTCACCATAATACTGACTTACCAGATGATTTCATCATGTTCGCTGGTGGAGATGTAAATCTTACAGAAAAGATAATGAATGGATGTAATGGACTTTCTAGTATGGTAGGAAATGTTTACCCACAAGAAATCAAACAAATTTTTAATGACTTATTAATGAATAAACCAGTAGACCTTTGGAAGATAAAACAATTAATTAATAAAGTTACAAGTGGTCAAGCCATCATAAACATAAAAAATCACTATAATTCTTTAGGTATAAAAGTAGGGGCTTGTCGTTCTCCTATTAACTAACGGGAGAAGTCCAAAAATTCGCTTAATTTAATTAAAATGTTTAAAAGTAACCGTCAAGTAGAAAACAACATTTTATTATGTTCTCTGCTTTACGGTTACTATTGTGGAACCATATAGAAGTGTGGCAATCCAAACAATAAATGAATTGATTGCCTAATTT
>NZ_JCAJRU010000183.1:0-10553 GCF_059447605.1 Paenibacillus sp. N119s
ATAACAATTTATTTGATTTCAGTTCCCAGGATACATGGACGCTGTTCCATTCGTTCTGTTTCGATTTCTCTGTTTGGGAGATGTATGGAGCGCTTCTTTACGGAGGCAAACTGGTAATTGTTCCATCCCTTACAGCCAAGAGTCCGGCAGCTTTCCTGGAGCTGTTGAAAGACAATCAAGTTACTATTTTGAATCAAACGCCGACCTATTTTTATCAGGTGATACAAGAAGAGTTAGCACACTCATCCACAGAGCTTAGTCTTAGAAAGATTATTTTTGGCGGTGAGGCCTTGAGTCCGTCTCTTCTGAAAAACTGGCGGGCAAAGTATCCTGGTGTGCAACTGATTAATATGTACGGAATCACGGAAACGACGGTCCATGTCACTTACAAGGAAATCACTGAACATGAGATCGAAGCGGGCAAAAGCAATATTGGTAGAACCATTCCAACGCTTAGCGCTTATATTTTTGATGAACACAGACGCCTGCAGCCTGTCGGAGTTCCGGGGGAGCTATACATCGCCGGGGACGGTCTGGCCCGTGGGTATTTGAACCGACCAGATTTGACGGCTGAAAAATTTGTAGAACATCCGTATCGGGCGGGTGAGCGTTTGTATCGAACTGGAGATTTGGCTCGCTGGTTGCCTGACGGCAATATTGAGTATTTGGGCCGGATCGACCATCAGGTTAAAATTCGCGGCTACCGGATTGAGCTGGGCGAGGTCGAAGCCCAAATTCTCAAGGCTCCGAACGTACGGGAAACGATTGTCCTCGCGCGGGACGACGAACAGGGACAAAAATTGCTGTGCGCCTACTATGTAGCCTCCAGCGATCTTTCGCCAGGAGAATTGCGGTCTCAGCTGGCAACGGAATTACCAGCTTACATGATTCCTACTTATTTTGTCCGCCTGGAGCAAATGCCGCTTACACCTAACGGTAAGCTGGATCGCCGCGCGTTGCCAGCTCCTGAGGGCAGCGTACAATCTGGCGAAGATTATCTGGCCCCTAGAACTGCAGTGGAAGCACAGCTGGTGCTCATCTGGCAGGATATCCTTGGAGCTGCCCGCGTGGGCGTCCGTGATAATTTCTTTGAGATCGGTGGCCATTCTCTACGGGCGACGTTGCTCGTTACGCGGATTCGCAAAGAGCTGGGATGCAGCATTTCGCTGCGTGAAGTATTTCAATCGCCTACGGTTGAATCCCTGGCGCGACTGGTGAAAGAACGCATTCCAACCGTATACGAGTCTATTCCACAGGCTGAGAAAAGCGAAGCATACCCAGTGTCCTCAGCGCAAAAGCGGTTATACGTGCTGAGACAGATGGACGGGGGCGAGCTCAGCTACAATATGCCGGGCGCTTTCACAGTGGACGGACCGTTGGATCGCAATCGGTTAGAGTCTGCGTTCAAGGCATTGATCCAGCGTCATGAATCCCTGAGAACCGGTTTTTATATGCAGGATGGAGAGCTTGTTCAACATGTGCATAAGGATGTTCTGTTCGCCTTGGACTACACTGAGGCCTTGGTGGAGGAAACAGATACGCTCATTCACAACTTTATCCATGCCTTTGATCTGAGCCAGGCTCCATTACTGCGCGTTGGTTTGGTGAAGTTGCAGGAAGAGCGTCATCTATTGCTGTTTGATATGCACCACATCATTTCAGATGGGGTCTCCATTCAAATACTGGTGCAGGAACTCACGCAATTGTACCAAGGAGAACAACTACCGGAACTGCATATTCAATATAAGGATTATGCGGTATGGCAACGGGAACAGTCTGAGAAAGAGTGGCAAGACCTTGAAGCGTATTGGTTGCAAGCCTTTGAAGGGGAGTTGCCAGTATTGGATTTGCCTTCGGACTTCCAGCGTCCTTCGGTTCGGAGCTTCGAGGGTAGCCGAATCGACTTTACATTGGATGAGTCTGGCAATAAAGCGATACAAGAGCTTGCATCCCGTACAGGTACTACACTATACATGGTGTTGTTGGCGGCTTATTCGGTGCTGCTGCACAAATATACGGGACAGGAAGACATTGTCGTAGGTTCTCCAGTAGCTGGCAGACCACAAGCAGAGCTTGAGGGCATTATCGGGATGTTTGTTAACACACTGGCCTTGCGCAGTTACCCGGCAGGAGAAAAAACCTTTCAGGATTATCTTCTGGAGGTCAAAGAAACAGCACTCAAGGCGTTCGAGCATCAGGATTATCCTTTTGAAAAATTGGTTGAAAAACTGGGCGTAGGACGTGATGTCAGCCGCAATCCGCTCTTTGACACCCTGTTGGTATTACAAAATACCGAGCAGGAAGAGCAGGACATGGATGGAGTGCACTTTACTCCTTACCCAATGGACACCGTCACAGCCAAGTTTGATTTGTCCCTTAATGTAGAGGAGAAGGGCGCTGAACTAGCCTTTGGCCTTGAGTATAGTACGGCTTTGTATAGACGAGAAACTGTAGAGCGACTGGCAACGCACCTGCTCCGGGTACTGCATGCAGTCGCGGCCAATCCTCAGGTGCAACTGGCCGAGATTGATATGATTACACCTGAGGAGAAAGTACAGATCATTGAAGTATTCAATGCGACAGCTACTCCTTATCCAAGGGATAAGACCATTCATGAGCTGTTTGCGGAACAAGTCAAGCGTACGCCAGAGCAGACAGCACTGGTATTCGGCGATGCCCGATTAACGTACCTTGAATTGGAAGACAAAGCGAGCCGATTGGCCCAAACACTGCGTCGTTTGGGGACGCTCAGGGAGCAACCGGTGGCTATTATGGGCGGACGAAGTATCGAGATGGTGGTTGGTATGCTCGCAGTGCTTCAGGCAGGTGGAGCCTATGTGCCGATCGATCCTGATTACCCGGAAGACCGGGTTCGTTATATGCTCGAAGATTCCGGGGCCAAGTTACTACTGGTACAAAAGGGCGAGCTTATAAATGTAGACTACGGTCTACCGATTGTCGACCTCAGCAGTGAAGAGGCGTATGCGTCTGACCTTGGTCAAGCTGAGGAAGCGGCCCAGGGGCCAGAGGGACTCGCTTATGTTATCTATACCTCGGGTACGACGGGTAGACCGAAGGGCGTTATGGTTGAACACCGGAACGTGATCCGTCTGGTCAAAGAAACCAATTATGTGGAGCTGAACGAATCCACGCGAATTTTGCAGACGGGAGCCGTGGCCTTCGATGCCTCGACCTTTGAGATATGGGGAGCGTTGCTTAACGGCGGACAGCTTTATTTTGTGGAGAACGATGACATCCTGATTGCCGATCGGCTTAAAGCAGCTATTGCCAAATACGGAATTACAACCATGTGGCTTACTTCACCGCTTTTCAATCAGCTTTCACTGCAGGATGAGTATCTGTTCAGAGGATTGAAAGCATTGTTGGTGGGCGGTGACGTACTGTCCATATCCCATATAAACCGTGTTATCGAGGCTAATCCTGATCTTGTCCCTATCAATGGCTATGGTCCGACAGAGAATACGACCTTCTCCACCACCTACAAGATTCCGGGTCGTGCTGAAGGGGGCGTGCCGATTGGTCGCCCGATTAGTAACTCGACCGCTTATGTGGTCAATGGATCGCTTCAATTACAGCCTATTGGTGCTTGGGGCGAGCTGATTGTTGGCGGTGAAGGTGTAGCTCGCGGATACCTCAATCGTCCTGACCTCACAGCAGAAAAATTTGTCCCTAGCCCTGTTAAGGAGGGGGAACGCTGCTACCGAACTGGTGATTTGGTACGCTGGCTTCCAGATGGGAACCTGGAGTTTAAGGGAAGAATTGATGAGCAGGTCAAAATACGCGGGTACCGCATCGAACTCCCCGAAATCGAGGCTCAATTAGCCAAGGTGGAGTCGGTAGTTGAAGCCGTAGTCGTCGTTCGCGCGGATGAGCTTGGAGAGAAGCAGCTTTGCGCTTATTATGTGGCGGATCGTACGCTCACGGCAGGCGAAGTACGACTTGCCCTATCGCAGGTACTTCCGGGTTATATGATGCCATCCTACTTTATCCAGATGGATCGTATGCCGTTAACGTCGAACGGAAAAGTGGATCGCAGGTCTCTGCCAGCTCCGCAAGTAGGTGCGCATACAGGACGGAAGTATACAGCTCCTCGTACACCGGCTGAGGAAGCTTTGGCATCTGTCTGGCAAGGAGTGCTGGGTGCCGAACAGGTGGGGATCCATGACAATTTCTTTGAATTGGGCGGAGACTCTATCAAGGCCATCCAGGTGTCGTCACGGTTACTGCAAGCTGGTTATCGGTTAGAGATGAAGCAACTGTTCAAATCCCCAACTATTGCCGAGCTAGGCGCAGAAATACAAACGGCTGTGCATATGGCTGAACAGGGAGTTGTGCGTGGAGCGGCTCGCTTGACTCCAGTCCAGCAGTGGTTCTTTGGGCGGAAGCAGGCAGAGCCCCATCACTTCAATCAAGCAGTCATGCTGTATTGTGAACAGGGATTTGAGGAAACGGTCTTGCATCAGGTGTTGAAAAAACTCGCTGAGCATCATGACGCCCTTCGCATGGTTTTCCGTCAGACTGAGCATGGTTACGAGGCTTGGAACCGTGATCTTGGAGAAGGAGAGCTGTATAGCCTGTTCACTGCTGATTTACGGAATGAATCCAACCCGGTTGCAGCCATTACAACGCTGTCGGACGACATCCAGCGCAGCATCAATTTGGCAGAAGGTCCGCTGATGAAGTTAGGGCTTTTCCATTGTCAGGATGGAGACCACCTGCTGATCGTGATCCATCATTTAGTGGTGGACGGAGTATCCTGGCGGATTTTGTTTGAAGACTTCGCAGCAGGCTATGAGCAGGTGATTCAAGGACAAGCACTGACATTCCCGCAGAAGACGGATTCCTTCCGCGACTGGGGAGATGCCCTTGCTCGTTATTCGGAAAGCCCAGAAATTGAGATTCATCGGGCGTATTGGAGAGAGCTGGGGGCTCAGCCGCTCGAGCAGTTGCCGAAGGATGAGGCTGTGGAAAGCCTTTTATTGCGCGATAGCGAAGTGGTGACCGCCCAATGGACTGTGGAAGAAACCGATCAACTATTGAGAAAAGCCCATCGTGCTTATCAAACCGAGACGAACGATCTGCTATTAGCCGCTCTGGGCATGGCCGTATCCAAGTGGTCTGGCATGGGTAAGATCGCTGTGAATCTTGAAGGGCATGGTCGTGAACCGATCGTACCGAATATCGATATTACCCGTACTATTGGCTGGTTTACAAGCCAATACCCAGTCATTTTAGATTTGGGAAATAATCTTGAATTGTCAGCCTTGATCAAATCTGTGAAAGAAGAATTGCGTCGTATTCCGAATAAAGGTATCGGATATGGGTTGCTTAAAACGATGGCCAGTCAAGAAGACGCTGACAGTTTCAACTTGCAACCTGAGATTTCTTTTAACTATCTGGGGCAGTTTGATCAGGATTTGCAAGGAAGCTCGTTGCAGATTTCTCCTTATCCGACCGGAAGCGCCCAAAGTTTGTCGGGAGAGCCAGCTTATGCGCTTGATATCAATGGTATGGTGACAGACGGAGCCTTGACTCTGACGATGACTTACAACGGAAAACAGTATAAGTCATCTACCATGAGACAGCTTGCTGGATATATTGAAGAAAGCCTACGGCAGCTTCTCCAGCATTGCGTAACCCAGGAGAGAACTGTGTTAACGCCAAGCGACGTACTTGCCAAAGGACTGAGTATTGCTGATCTGGAGGAACTTTCGAAGCAGACCAGCCACATAGGTGATATTGAGAATGTGTACAGTCTGACGCCGATGCAGAAGGGCATGCTGTTTCATGATATGTTTGAGCCGCATACAGGGGCTTATTTTGAGCAGGCCGCCTTTGACTTTAAGGGCAGCTTTGATCCGACCGCCTTCGGGCGAAGTCTGGATGCGGTGGTGGAACGCCATGCTATCCTGCGTACGAACTTCTACAGCGGCTGGGGCGGTGAGCCTTTACAGGTCGTATTCCGGCATAGAGGCGCCAAATTGGTGTATGAAGACGTGCGTGAGATGGATGCTTCGCAGCGTGAAGCTTACCTGAAGACTTTTGCGGCTAAAGATAAAGCGCAGGGCTTCAATTTGGCTGAAGATGAGCTTCTGCGTGTATCGATTTTGCACACAGATGAAGAGAGCTTCCGTCTCTTGTGGAGCTTTCACCACATCGTCATGGATGGTTGGTGTGTTCCATTAATTACACAGGAGGTCTTTGAACACTATTTTGCCCTCCTGGAAGGAAGAGAACCTCAGCTGGCAGAGGTTCAGCCGTATAGCCGATATATTGAATGGCTCGAACAGCAGGATGAAGCAGCTGCGGCCGACTATTGGAGCCGATACCTGGCCGGTTACGAACAACAGACGCTTTTACCTCAAGTCGATGGAGCAGCTAAGGGAGAAGGCTACGTAGCAGAGAAGCTGGATTATCCTGTCAGCAGGGAATTGACTGAACGCCTGGAAAAGGTGGCCAGAGATGCTCATGTCACGATGAATATATTGCTACAGTCTATCTGGGGCGTTGCGCTTCAACGCTATAACGGTAGTCGGGATGTTGTATATGGAAGTGTAGTATCAGGCAGACCGGCTGAAATTCCAGGAATTGACCGGATGATCGGTTTGTTCATTAATACAATTCCAGTTCGTGTGAAAACGGAAGAACATCTTCCTTTCACAGTCCTGATGAAGCAACAGCAGGAGCAGTATATGGCTTCTCATATGTACGACACCTACCCGTTGTTTGAAATTCAGGCTCAGACGGACCAAAAGCAGGATCTCATCTCTCATATTATGGTGTTTGAGAATTATCCTGTGGAAGAGGAAGTAGAGCGTCTGGGAGGTGGCGAGGCTGCCTTTGAGATTGAGGAAGCGGAGCTTCTTGAACAAACGAATTATGATTTTAACTTAATTGTTCTACCGGGCAAAGAGATGAGATTGTTGTTCCAATACAATGCGCTCGTCTATGATCCAGCCACGATTGAACAAATCAAGGGCCACTTGTTCCACCTGATGGAACAAATTGTGGAGAATCCTGCAATTTCCGTGGATGCTCTGGAATTGGTTACACCACAGGAGAGAGAGCAGATTCTGAACGTATGGGGAGACGCGGAAGCCAGTTCCAAATATCGTTCCACGTTTCACGGGCTGCTGGAGGAGCAGACGGATCGAACGCCGGACGCAACTGCCATTCTATTTGAGGACGAGGCGCTGACCTATGCCGAGCTGAACGCAAAAGCCAATGGATTGGCGAGAAGACTGCGCGCTGAAGGAATCAAAACGGGAGACCTGGTGGGACTGATTGTTGAACGGTCAACCGATATGATCGTTGGGATGTACGGCATTATGAAAGCCGGAGGCGCCTACGTTCCAATTGACCCAGAGTATCCGAAAGAGCGGATTAACTACATGCTTGAGGATTCGGGGACGAAGATGATCCTTGCCCAAGCTCATCTGCTGGAACCTATAGGCTGGACGGGAAATGTCCTGTTGCTGGATGAACCGTCGACCTATGATGCCGATACTTCGAATTTGAAGGATACGGCCGGCTCTGATGATCTGGCTTACGTGATCTATACCTCTGGCACGACGGGTCAGCCTAAGGGCGTATTAGTAGAGCACCGGGGTTTATGCAATCTGTCGGACGTATACCGTGGACTCTTCGAAGTAACACCGCAGGATCGGATTGTTCAGTTTGCAAGCCCGTCGTTCGATGCATCGGTTTCGGAAATTTTAACGACACTGAGCCATGGTGCTACTCTGTGTATTCCTTCCACACAAGAGATTTTGGATCATGCCCTGTTCGAGCAGTTCATGAACGATAAGGGGATTACGGTAGCGACTTTGCCGCCAGCCTACGCTATCCACCTTGATCCAGAGCGTCTGCCAACACTGCGGTGCCTGTTAACCGCCGGATCGGCTACGTCGGTCGAGTTGATCGAAAAATGGAGAAAGCATGTACAGTACTTCAATGCCTATGGTCCAACTGAGGACTCGGTATGCACTACCATATGGAATGCCCAGAACAGTGAAGCAATCGCAGGAATCGTATCCATTGGCCAACCCATTGCCAACCATCGTGTGTATATCTTGGATGATCATTTCAGATTGCTGCCTGTCGGCGTAGCTGGAGAGCTGTGCATTTCGGGTATCGGGTTAGCACGGGGGTATCATAACCGACCTGAGTTAATGGATGAGAAATTTGTAGACAATCCGTATGCTCCAGGAGAGCGTATGTATCGGACAGGCGACCTGGTTCGTTGGCTACCGAATGGAACCATCGAGTACCTCGGTCGAATAGATCACCAAGTCAAAATTCGTGGCTATCGTATCGAGCTGGGCGAGGTCGAAGCACACATGCTCAGAGTGCCGTCCGTTCAGGAAGTCGTAGCCTTGGCTGTGGAGGGCGATGACGGCTACAAGGATCTGGTCGCTTACTTCGTAGCTGCTCAGAAGCTTGAGGTATCCGAGCTCCGAGCAGTTCTGTCGGAGATGCTGCCTGGATATATGATCCCTTCTCGCTTCATACAACTGGAGGACATGCCTCTAACGTCGAACGGAAAAATAGATCGAAAAGCGCTGCAAGGCGAGCGAGGATGGGCACTTGCTTCATCTGAGGCTCCAAAGACACCTGTAGAAATCCAATTAGCCGAAATCTGGCAAGAGGTGCTGGGTGTAGAGAACGCAGGAGTGAAGGATAATTTCTTCCATTTTGGAGGTCATTCACTGCGTGCGGCTCTGCTAGTGTCACGAATTCGTAAGGAGATGAATCGTGAGATTAGCCTAAGGGAAGTGTTCGAGTCGCCTACCATTGAAGGATTGGCTCGTGCCATTGAGGGCCATATGACGCTTAATTTCGAAGAAATTCCTACAGCGGGAGCGCGAGAGCACTACCCATTGTCCTCAGCCCAAAAACGGCTGTTTATCCTTAGTCAGCTGGAAGGCGGAGAGCTGAGCTACAATATGCCAGGCATCCTTACGGTTGAGGGAGACCTGAATCGGGAACGGCTGGAGCAGGCATTCCGTCGTCTGATTCGTCGTCATGGTTCGCTGCGCACCCGTTTTGTGACCGTTAACGGTGAACCTGTACAGCAGATCCTACCGGATGTTCCGTTTACGGTGGAATATGCGGAGTTGAGCGAGTCAGAGGCAGAAGCTACCCTTCAGCAATTTGTCCGTCCTTTCGATCTTGGTGAAGCTCCATTGCTACGAGTGGGTCTGATTCGAATTGCACATGAGCGCCATTTACTGTTGTTTGACATGCATCATATTGTCTCAGATGGGGTTTCTATGAATATCCTCATAGAAGAATTTCTCCGTTTCTACCAAGGAGACGACGTATTGCCTGCGCTGCAAATCCAGTACACAGACTATGCGGTATGGCAGCAAGAGCAGCTCCGAAGCGAGGGTCTCAAGGCCCAAGAAGCTTACTGGCTGGATGCATTCCGCGGAAGCTTGCCAGTGCTGGATTTGCCAGTAGACGAAGTTCGCCCTGCGGTACGAAGCTTTGCGGGAGATCGGATTGACTTCCAGATTGATGCTTCTCTGAGTGCTTCACTCCAGGAGCTGGCTACCCGAACAGGTTCTACCCTGTTCATGGTGCTGCTGGCCGCCTATACAGCGCTCTTGCACAAGTACACGGGTCAGGAAGATGTCATTGTCGGTTCGCCGGTGGCGGGAAGATCGCATGCCACACTCGAAGGACTCATCGGTATGTTCGTAGGCACAGTGGCACTGCGTACTTATCCTGAAGGGGAGAAGCCCTTCGAGGCTTACTTGCAGGAAGTGAAGGAAACAGCCCTGCGGGCCTATGAAAACCAGGATTATCCGTTCGAGGAGCTGGTAGAGAAGCTGGAGCTTCAGCGTGACCTGAGTCGTAACCCACTATTTGATACCATGTTTGTCCTGCAAAATATCGAGCAGGGAGAACAAGAAATAGAAGGGTTGCGGTTCACTCCTTACGATCATGTACACCCTGCTGCCAAGTTCGACCTCACGTTGACGGTGAGTGAAGCGGATGGGGCATTGAACTGCACGCTGGAGTACGCGACTGCAATCTACAAGCGGGAGACCGCTGAACGGATGACAGGCCACTTTGTACAGCTTATTCAGGAAGTCACCGCCAATCCGGGTATGTCGCTGTCGTCTCTGGATATCGTGACACCACAGGAAAAGTCGATGCTGATGAAAGATGCGGACGGAGCCAAGGCAGATTATCCTCGTGACAAAACGATTCATGCATTGTTCGAGGAACAGGCTGTCCGTAATCCGGATGCAACAGCAGTCGTATGTGAAGAGGCAACCCTGTCCTACAGCGAGCTGAATGAGCGGGCTAACGGACTTGCCAGAACACTGCGCGAGCGTGGTCTGCAACCAGACGGTCTGGTTGGAATCATGGCGGAACGTTCCCTTGAAATGGTCGTCGGGATTTTGGCCATTTTGAAGGCGGGCGGAGCCTACGTCCCTGTGGACCCTGAATATCCAGAGGACCGTATTCGCTTTATGCTTGAGGATTCGGGAGCCAAGCTGCTGCTGACCCAAGCGCATCTG
>NZ_JCAJRU010000184.1:0-10512 GCF_059447605.1 Paenibacillus sp. N119s
ATCCATGAACGTATTCCGCTCAAGACACCCAATAAGAATGCGCATATCGAGTCGTTCCACGCGATCTTGGAATCGGAATGTTATCAGCGGCACGAATTTGAAAGCTATCCCCCTGCGTATGAAGTTGTTACTGGCTTTATCCACAACTATAATCATGCTCGGCTACATGGCAACATCTATGGTATGTCGCCCGATAGGCTATTTGAATGTTTTTTTAATAGGAAAAAACTAGAACCATCTGAACGCTTAGGCTATTTGGCAATAGCCGCAGTATTCGCTGCCCTATGGTTAACAAAATTTTTACCGAATCCATGGCGAATTCCCGCTATAATAGTTGTCGCATTTATCGGCATGTTCATATTTAGAAAAAGTGGGTAAGCGAGTAAGAGAAATCACTGCAAATCTAAATTGGTCAGGAGAGATTTTTAATGTTATCACTTCATGGAACCTTTTCGGCGTCTATCTTGAGGTTATTACGAAGGTGATTCAGAGTTTCGGCGATGTACAACGCTACCACTAATTGTTTTTGTTCTTCGGTTTGTGGTCTTTCCTCTTGTAATTTATCCTGTACATTCCTACGATGTATTTCCATAAATTTTTCTAACTCCATGATATCTTACACCCCTTATTTAACAATTTACTGATCGGCTTAAACTCATCAAGCATTGTCCGATTGTACACCTTATTGTAAACCGCCTTACTTGGGGTACGCCACCTGGGACTAAGGGATGATCTACCAGCTAAACAGTCCGTTCTGGAAGTTCAAGTTGAATTTAAGCCGAATAGGGTTGTTATTTTGAAGGATAAAGGACAGCCAGAGATTGCAGAGATAGCTCCTTATATCCATGATTGCGACCTTGTCGATGGCAAACCAGCCGTATATGTGAGAGCATTTTGCCTGTCAGGCACCTATCACTTGTATCGGCGATCTTAGGACTTTGCTGAATAGAATGGAATAAAGCAAATTTAATCCCCTGGGTGGGCAACATATGGTGATTTTCGATAAATGACCCTATGTGTGCCGACTTCAAGGGGATTATTTTATGTAAAGAGGTAGGTATAGTGTGTTGAAACTAACATTTTCTTAATATCTACATTGCATTTTTCTTAATAATTTTTAGGTATATTATATCAAAGAACCGGTTCCGTTCAGCCTTTCGGTATTCAAAAATAAGTACATATACCTATTCAGTTAGCGTGTTTATATCTTTTTATATCGAAGCATTTAAGCAAGGAATTGTGAAATAACGAGAAAAAAAACTGTCGGGAGACTGTCATCCTCGGCAAGACGAAGCGGTTCACCATAGGTTACGAAATTCAGGCGATGAAATGGAGATGTTTAGTAATGAAAAAGTTTTCGGGTAAAAAATGGAAGGTGGCGAGGGTACTCAATGAAAATTTCAAAGCAAAACTAATGGTGGCCTTTGTTGCATTTTTGATCATACCATCTATGATCGTGGGGGCTTTGTCGTTTGAGAGCGCTAGTCAGCAGATTCGAAACCAGATCGAAGAAAGTGCTGAACAGGCTATCATTCGTACTAATTTTACAATTGATAGTACGATTGAACCCAAGCTGCATGATGCAGAATATTTTGCAGAAAAACTAAAAGGCAATCGGGTAGAGACGGAGGAACAAGCGTCTAAACTGGAAGAGTTGTTTAAGCAATATGCTGCACTTCACCCAGAAGGAGAATCCATCTATTATGGTACGAAAGACGCTAAAATTACAACCTATCCACCAAAGCAATTACCAGATAATTATGATCCACGTATCAGACCTTGGTATGATGACGCGATAAAGGGTAATACAAAGACAGTGATTAGTTCACCTTATCTTTCGGCAGACTCAAAGCAAATGACGGTTACAGTGTCCAGAGCTACACCAGATGGATCAGGTGTTATTGGCATTGACCTGAAAATCAGTGGTATTAAAGATACATTGAATAATATTAAAGTAGGCCATGAGGGTTATGCCATATTGCTAGATCGCAACCATACTTACATTGTTCATCCGACGAAGGCAGTAGGCACCAAAATTACAGATATTGAATCACCCATGTTTCAGAGCGACACTGGTGAATACGAATATGAGTATGAAGGTCAGCTCAAGTATATGAACTATGCGACCAATAAGCTGACAGGCTGGAAGGTAGGCGGAACGCTTTATTTATCCGAAGTGGATGAAGCAGCATGGCCGATTTTGGTCAGCACTTTGCTTACCATTGTTGGTTGTCTTGTGGTTGGTGTTATCATTGTTTATATCTTGATCCGTTCCATCATCAAACCGATTTTAAAGCTTAAAGAACAGGCGGAAAATGTGAGTGCCGGGGATCTGACACAGGACATTCAAGTCATGAGCAAGGACGAGATTGGAGAATTAGGAGCAGCTTTTCAGAAAATGCAGAACAACTTGCGATCGGTTATTCAGAACGTAGGGAACAGTGCAGATCACGTTGCTCTCTCTTCGAATGAGCTGACGATAAGCGCGGAACAAACCAGCGCTGCAAGTGAGCAGGTGTCTCAGGCTGTGCAAGAAATTGCTAGCGGAGCGGAGAAGCAGACGACAGGACTTGAAAAAAATTCAATGGCACTGGATGAAATAGCACAAGGAGTCACCCGAATCGCTGAACGCTCGACTTCAGTAGCGGATCTGGCCAGACAATCTGCCTTGCAAGCAGAGGAAGGACGAAAATCTGTGGAGCAGACAGGCGAGCAGATGGATTCCATTCACCAGTCAGTAGAGCGTTCCAACGGAATGATTCAAACCTTGCAAGCCCGCTCTCATGAAATTGGAGAAATAACGAAGGTCATTAGCGATATCTCCAATCAGACGAATCTGCTGGCCTTGAATGCAGCTATTGAGGCAGCCAGAGCAGGTGATCATGGTAAAGGTTTTGCGGTCGTTGCGGATGAGGTGCGCAAGCTGGCAGAACAGTCTCAGACATCTGCCACCCAGATTGCCAACTTGATTGGCGAAATTCAGCTTGAAACCGAAACGACGGTGGAGACGATGGACAGGGTTACGACTGAGGTGAAGGACGGACTGCAGATTTCCAAAGCGACCATTGTGAAGCTGAACCATGCGATGGAAGGCATTCGGGAGACCACGCCTCAGATCGAAGAGGTTGCCTCGATTGCCCAGCAAATATCCGCCAGTGTACAAGAGATTGCAGCGACAGCCAATGAGCTGGCGACGATTGCAACCGGTAATGCCGCCACATCTGAAGAAGTGGCCGCCTCTTCACAAGAGCAACTGGCTTCCATGGAGGAAATCTCGGCTGCTGCTCAGTTGCTTTCCAATATGGCTGCTGATTTGAAGGTAATGGTCAGTCGCTTCAAATATTAAAAACGAGCTTGAACCCTATCGAATCTATAGTACAATGAATGCTCGGGACAGTTCTTTAAGCCTTATGGCATAAGGAAACTGTCCTGAGTTTTTTTTATATTTCCGTTACAGCTTTTTGCGACGTATCCGGAGATTACAAGGAGGACGAACACTTGGTTCGAGATTTATTGTTATATACGATTGTCATATTATTGTTAGTTTTGATTTTTCAGCGTCAGCTCATTCGTCAGGCAATCACGACTGTCTTTTATGGGCTGGCAGGAATTCTGTTTTTATATTATGGCATAAATGATACAACACTGCTGACCTGCATGCTGGAAATTGGGGGGAGTCTATTGTTTATGACTCTGCTTGGACAGGCTCTAACCCCGACCAAGTATACATATAGGCAGTGTGTGCTGAAGAAAAATCATGATCTGCTAACTTTACTTCGAGTTCAACCTGGCTTTACCTTCAGGCTGGAGCAAAGAGATGATGAATTTTATTATATGCTGCTTGATGGTGAATTGCTGGAGCGCATGGGTCTAAATCTGCAAGTCAATCTCAATAAATGGGAGCATGTGAAGCGGATCGGAGATATTTTGGAGCTTTCCTCTGAAACATTAGAGCAGCTGACCGAATACTACAAACAGGCTTGGTTCGGTGATCGGATTGTATTTGAATTGGAGTTTTGGGAATATTCAGCCTTGATTACCCTACATCCTGTCAGGATGGATGGGTTCACCAGATATGTCATTGGTCATGTATTGGATATTACGGAGTATAAAGCTTCCGAGCAGAAAAAAAAGGAAATGAGCGAGTCTAGCCATGCGAAAAGCGTTTTTCTAGCCCATATGAGCCACGAAATTCGAACGCCGCTGAATGGCATCATTGGCCTCTCAAAGCTGTTGAGTAAGACTCAACTGACTGACGTTCAAAAAGATTACCTCCACAAGCTGCTTGCCTCCTCACGCACTCTTTTATCCATGCTCAATAATGTGTTGGATTTCTCCAAGATGGAGGCCTGTAAGCTGGAACTGGAAAGGGTTGAATTTGAGTTGGAAGACATGCTTCGGCATCTCGCAGATACTATGGGGACTTTGCTGGAACATAAAGAAATAGAGGTAGTTTTCATAACAGACCCGGAATTGCCGAAAAGTTTCAAGGGAGACCCGCTTCGAATGGAGCAAGTACTTTTAAATCTTCTGACCAACGCCATTAAGTTTACGGAACAAGGACATGTATTGTTACAGGTAAAATTGGTAGGCCAGCAGGACGAACGGGTGAGTGTTTCTTTTATGGTGGAAGATACGGGTATAGGCATTTCCAAAACGGGGATGGACAAGCTATTCGTCCCTTTTTCCCAAGTGAGTACCTCAACCCACCGATATGGAGGTTCTGGACTAGGTTTAGCGATTAGCAAGCAATTGGCTGAAGCGATGGGCGGTACCATAGAAGTGAAAAGCGGTTTAGGAGAGTACAGTCAATTTTACTTTAATGTAGAGCTGGAAAAAGGAGAGTTGAACAAGAGAAGCACACAGCTAGAAAAATCGGTCTACGGCAAAGCTTTAATCATTGCACAGCATGAACTGGTGAGCCATAGCCTGGACGAACTACTGCAAGATTTGGGGCTACAAACTCTCATCGTTTCATCCTTTCAGGAATATGCAGATGCTTTTCAAAAGGGTGAACATTTTGATCTTGTTATGATTGATATGGGGATAGCAGGCTTTAGAGAACTTGAATCACGGAGGCATTGGTTTCATATGCTGGATAAGCAAATGACTCAGGTGATTGGACTTACAACAGTATTCCAATTGGAAGCTGTAGCTGCTGATGCCGCAGATCATGGGGTGGATGCTTTTTTGTCTAAGCCTGTAACTCGGAGCGCTCTTCTGGAGCTTCTCCGCTTGAGGTCTAAGCAGGAAAAGTCAGGGTCTGTGGATAATCACAGTCTGGAAGCTGCTGCAACAATGAATTCCCAATACGAAGTGGGGAACTCAACACAAAAGTATCAAATCCTCATAGCAGAGGATAACGAGATTAGTCAGGTCGTGATAACCGAGTTTTTGGCAGAGCGCGGTTTCGAGGTAACAGTAGTTACAAATGGAAGAGAAGTAATCAAGGTACTGGAACGGTGTTCCTGGGATGTGGTGTTGCTTGATCTGCATATGCCGGAAATGGATGGTTTTGAGACGGCTAGACATATTCGAAAGAACAGAGCTTTTGACAGACTCCCGATTATCGCTTTTACCGCAGATGCAGTGCAGCCTGAACGGGAAGCTTGTCTTCGTGCGGGCATTAATGATGTGTTGCTCAAGCCTGTACATGAATTGACCGCAACAAGAATGCTAAATAGCTGGATCCATTTAGCGTGGTTGCAAGAATTATATGGCATTCATGCGGAAAAGGCGATAGCGGGAATGGATGGCAAGGTGTATATTTTTCAATTTGCCCTATATAAATGGATACAAGAATACCAGTATCTTGACAAGAGAATTGTGAGGAAAATGGACAATGGGCAGTTGTCTTCGGCTCTTCGATTAATTCACTCGCTGAAGGGAGGGACGGGGAATCTGTGTGCAACTGAACTGCTGGCCAAGGTGATCGAGCTGGAGAAAGCATTGAAGCGCAGCAATCGAACCTCAGCGGGAGAACTGTATCCAGACTGGCGAGAGCAACTGAGTGCGGTTCAAAAGGAGATTAATCATATTAAATCATCCATACCCTGGATATAACTTCGTTATTGCATAAATTTGTAGCCGATTCCCCAGATGGTCTTAATCAGTTGTGGTTTCTTGGGGTCTTTTTCGATCTTTCTGCGTAAATGGTTAATATGTACGTCTACTGCCCTTTCATTAATAAAGGAGTCTGTGCCACGGAGAGCCTGAATCAAGGCATATCTACTAAATACAATTCCTCGGTTCGAATAAAAAAGCTTCATTAGCTCAAATTCCGAATAGGTCATTTCTATTATTTGACCATTCACGGTAACCATTCTTCTCGCCAGATCTAAAGTAATGCCATTTTCAGGTTCAGCCTCGGGTGAAATGCTTCTTCCTTGCAAGCGTGTGATTTTTATCCGACGAAAAAGAGCCTCGATCCGCGCTTTGAGCTCCTGCAAACTAAAAGGCTTGCAAATATAATCATCTGCTCCCAACGTAAGTGTACGAATGCGCTCTGAAATGTTGTTTTCTGTGGAAATCACAATGATCGGCACGTCCGTATGCTTGCGTATGACCGGGCAGGGATTTACGCCATCCAAATCGGGAAGCAACAGATCTAGCAAAATAATATCAGGCTGCACCCTATCGAGTCGGGCAATCCCTTCGGTCGCTTGTTCTACTCGTGTAACGTTGTAGCCTTCTCCTGTTAAATATAAGGAGAGAGTGTCACCTAGCATATTATCATCTTCAATAATTAAAACATTAGACATGATGTGTTTCCTTATCTATTTTTAAATTTTGCAAGTTCTTTTGATAGAGTAAACTCCTTTGGTCGGTCTGTCAAAAGCTCAGCTATATGATGAAAATCCAGTAGCCAGACAGTCTCGATATATATCTATTTGATATGGAAATGTACTTTTTTTGAGATTTATTGCTATATTACATCGTTTTTCATATAAATTTAACAATATACTGCAGGGAAATGACCCTTAATTACAATAAATTAACAAAAGATCTCAGAAACATGCATTGACTTTAAAGAAAATTATGGTATTTTATTACATAGGAGTTGACATCCTCTGACAAGACCCCTTAGAAAACCCCACTATTTAAATCTTCCATTAACTCACTCTTAATATTCCATTTTTGTATTTTTCTGTACTCTATATGTTCCTGTGATCGTACTCATGATTTTTTTGGTGTGGATATCCCATTTTGATTCAGACTGTCTACTCATTTTAGCTTACATATTTACACTTTTTTTGCTTTCCATGCTTGTATTTTTCAAAAAATCAGGTCAGCGGGAGGACGAATGATTATGAATACTTTCGAAACACTGGAGTCCAATGTAAGATCTTACTGCAGAAGTTTTCCAGTTGTTTTCAACAAGGCGAAAAACGATGTATTGTACACGGAGACAGGGGAGGGCTATATTGACTTTTTTGCCGGTGCAGGGGCTCTGAACTACGGGCATAATAATGACTTTATGAAAAATCGGTTACTAGATTATCTAACCTCCGATCGGATCATGCATGGTCTGGATATGTACACCACGGCCAAGCAAGAGTTTATAGAGTCTTTTTCCGAGCGTATTCTCCAGCCTAAGGGCTTGAATTATAAGCTTCAATTTTGCGGACCGACAGGAACGAATGCGGTGGAAGCAGCACTGAAACTTGCGCGTAAAGTGAAAAAAAGAAACGGTATTTTTGCTTTTATGGGTGCGTTCCACGGTATGTCGCTGGGTAGTCTATCTATTACCAGCAACACCTCCATGCGAGAGAGCGCAGGAGTCCCACTGAATAATGTTACCTTTATACCTTATAACAGTACGTTTAATGGAATGGATACCATTTTGTATATGGAACAGCTTTTAACAGACACTCATTCGGGTGTGGAAAAGCCTGCTGCGATTATTTTAGAGACAGTACAAGCTGAAGGTGGTATTAATATCGCAGATAACGAATGGCTGCGTGATTTGCGACAGTTGTGCGATGATCATGATATTTTGCTTATTGTTGACGACATTCAGGTCGGTTGCGGCCGAGTTGGTTCGTTCTTCTCGTTTGAGCGAGCAGGAATTGTTCCTGATATGGTTGTCCTGTCCAAGTCAATCAGTGGATACGGTCTGCCAATGTCTTTGCTGCTGCTTAAGCCAGAACTGGATATTTGGAGTCCAGGTGAACATAACGGCACCTTCCGTGGAAATCAGCTAGCATTTGTCGGAGCAAAGGCAGCGCTGGAGTTTAGAGACACAGTAGAGCTGGAAGCTCAAGTAAAGGAAAAAGAGGCTTTTGTTCAGCAGTTTTTGCGTGAACATATCCAAACGATGGATCCGCTTATTAAAATTCGCGGCTTGGGATTAATCTGGGGAATTGATGTGACCCATCTGGGAGAAGCTTTCGCCAAGGAAGTAGCTACCCTCTGCTTCAGTAAGGGACTTATTATTGAGCGAGCTGGGCGTAACGATACGGTACTTAAAATTATGCCAGCGTTAACGATAACTTTGGAAAACTTGAGTAAGGGCTGCAACATTATTAAAGAAAGCATGGCTCAGGTAACCAGCAACTTAGTTACGCTGTAAATTGTAATTCCATCAGCAAAACCCCTTGGCTGGAGTCGCCATCTGCTGCAAGGCAAGCAGGGGCGACACCTTCCAAGAGGTATTTTGCAAAAATTAAGAAATAACCGCTTGCACGTATTTTTGTGCAGATTGCTCCAACTGCTCGTCTGTCAAAACGGCTGCACCATACTGCACGAAATAAGGGAGCAACTTCACACCAATCATATGGCCTGTAGCTTCAAAAGGTCTCAACAGTTCTTCGATCGTGTACCTGTTTCGTCCACCATGTTGATAGTTTTCCTCCACGCTGGCAGCAGACAAGGCGATCAATAACTCTTTGCCCTGTAGCTTGCCACCCTCGCTTCCATAAGCCCAGCCGTAGGTTAAAACCTTATCCAGCCATTTTTTCAGCAGGGAAGGACTGCTATACCAGTAAAAAGGGAATTGCAGAACAATGCGATCATGCTCCTCTAGCAGTTTCTGCTCGTGGGCAACGTTGATTTGCTCATCCGGGTATACCTCATATAAGTTGTGAACCGTCACATTGGATTGCTTCTCGAGTTCTTGCATCCATCTTTTGTTAATACGAGACTCTGCCAGATCAGGGTGAACAACGATAACGAGTGTTGACATGTAAAAACCATCTCCCCAAAGCTTATTTTTCGTAAGTAAATAACCATTCTGCGTGTACCCATTTTAGTTTTAACCCATAAAATTGTCAACTCTTCTCAATTTTTATGTTCTACATACAAAAAACTCCGACAATCTATGCCGGAGTTACATTAAATGCATTTTTACATTAAGCGATATGGTTAAGAGCAACAATTTTATTTTTACCGGAGCGCTTGGCTTGATACAAATAGTCGTCTGTCTCCTGGAAAAATACATCTTTGTCTTTGTTCATATCGTCGGTGTAGCTTTTTAATCCAATGCTTACGGTTACAGAAACGATTTGCATTTTCTCCTGAAAGGTCATCTTCTCCACTTCACGTCGAATGTTCTCTACAATCTGATAAGCTTCCTCAAAAGTATGCTCGAACATTAAAATAGCAAACTCCTCACCGCCATAGCGGGCGGGAATGTCATTTGCTGTAATCTGCTCCGTAATAATTTGTGAGATGCCTTCCAAAATTTTATCTCCAAACTGATGTCCGTAAGTGTCATTGATTTTCTTGAAATTATCAATGTCCACTAATGCCAGATGGATGATCGCGCCTTGTTCGGCATATTCCAGTGCTTTTTCATAAAAATTTTGGAAGGACAAATGATTGTACAGCTTTGTCAAACCATCGGTCATGGACATTTTGCTGATAATCGCGTTGCTGATCATTAATTCCTGCTGAGCACGCTTGGTTTTGTATAAATCGACTAACAAATCGCGGCCGCTGGCCTGAATAATGAGGGCAATAAAGGTAGACATAATCAAAAATGTTGGAATTGCCACGATATCAAATTCTGACAAATAGCTGCGGAATGACTCATCTATTGCTAGCAACAGAAAAAAGACGATCACTTGCAATATAAAAGAAAGCCATATTAAGCGACGATTGAAGAACAGGATCGAAGAGAAAATAGGCAACAAGCACACCGCTGGAATAATCCGGATATCATAGTTTAAGCGAATAATCATCCAACAAATGACGGTACTTGCCATAAACAGAATTTCAAAAGAAAACCTGTTAAATTTAAAATGTGCGAGTTCTGCAAGTAAGTTGGATCCACACATGATTAGCGTGGGAACAATAAGGGTGCCCACGTAAAATTCATAAGGCGAAGCGGGATAATCAAGGAATAGGTAGCTGCCCAGCTGGACAATAAAATGTACAGCTATAATCGTCCAGTAAAGTAATAGCATTTTGCGAACCCAGCGGGCTTGCTTTGTTTTGTAATCCATAGATTGAGTAAGCCGTTTTGTCTTGTTCATGATGTCACCACACTTAATGTATCATTAGCCATTCTCG
>NZ_JCAJRU010000185.1:0-10503 GCF_059447605.1 Paenibacillus sp. N119s
TCGATTCGGGGTGGGATTTACTTGTGGCCGCGGGAATTCACGTGGAGCAATTATGAATTTGTATTCAAGGAAGCGACGATTTTCCATGCTACGTTGATTTCTGTATTACGTACGGTCGCCGGTACAGTGACCTCGGTGTTTTGCTGCGCAATGGTGGCGTATACGATTAGCCGGCCGGAATATGTGCTGCGCAAATTTGTCTCGATTGCTTTTATTTTGACGATGTATTTTAGCGGTGGCTTGATCCCCAATTTTCTCTTGATTCGTGAGCTTGGGATGCTGGGAACCTTCTGGGTGTACATCGTACCGGGGTTAATCGGGGTGTTTAATGTCATAGTCATTCGCTCCTTTATTGAGGGCCTGCCAGAGGGGATTTTGGAGTCGGCGCGTATTGACGGGGCCGGGGAGTTTGCTACTTTTATGCGTATCGTTCTGCCCCTGTGTGTGCCGGTGCTGGCAACGGTGTCGTTGTTCACGGCGGTCTCGCAATGGAATTCCTGGTTCGATGTATTTTTGTACAATTCGTCGTATGAGCAGTGGAGCACGCTCCAATATGAGCTGATGAAAATTTTGCAAAATTCCAATACGTCTGTTAACGCTCAGGATTATGCCAGCCAGTTTTCAGGGTCAGAAAATCTGGCGAAGGCAGTTACGCCAACCTCTATTCGTGCCACAATGACGATTGTCGCCTCAGTGCCTATTATTTTAGTCTATCCGTTTTTACAAAAATACTTTGTGAAGGGTATGACCCTGGGAGGCGTGAAAGGATAGTAGATATTTTACATTCATCTTAAAAGCTATTTTTAACCTGCAAATAAGTGAAACCCAAGGCCCATGAACCGAAGAAACGGGATTTTCTGTACAATCTGGTGCGTGACCTGCTGGCCAAAGGCGTCCCGATTGACGGCGTAGGTCACCAAACACATATCCGCCTGGAGTTTCCTACTATTGCCGAAATCGAACAATCCATCGAAAAGTTTGCTTCACTTGGGTTGGATAATCAGATTACGGAACTGGATATGGGGCTCTACTCCAATGATACGGATCGCTACGAAACGATCCCTGAAGCGATGCTGATCCGTCAGGCTCATCGTTATCAAGCACTGTTTGATATGTTTACAAGACAGCGGGAGCATATCAGCAATGTGACGATTTGGGGAACGGATGATGGCAATACGTGGCTCAGTACGTTCCCGATTGTCCGGCTGGATAAGCCGCTGCTGTTCGATGAACGGTTAAAGGCCAAATATGCATATTGGGCGCTGGTTGACCCATCCAAAGTGCCGCCGCTGCCGGCAGAGAGTAACGAATAAAGGATGTGAGACAGAGAAGTAGAAAGCTAAGCTTTTACCTCATTTAACACAAAAAACAGGCTGTACATACATGCTCGGACACGTATGTACAGCCTGTCTTTATATCGTAAAGATAAAAGCAGTTTTACTCCAAGTTAGCATGTTGACTAAACATGGATTCTGAGGTCAGCTTGCGCAGCTTCATCGTTCTGAGCACCAATGCATCACCATACAGCAGCAGGGTTTGCTCAAATAGCGAGCCCATAGGCTGAATCGTCTGGTAATCCTTGTTGGATGGGTCTTTAGGTGCGCCGGGCAGCTTGACGATGATATCGGCCAGTTTGCCGATGCTGGACTCGGGCGAAGTGGTAAGCAGCGCCAGTGAGGCCCCGAGCTTCTTTGCTTTGTCTGCCATGGAGACCAGACTTTTGGTTTCACCAGAGCCTGAACCGATCATTAGCAGATCGCCCTCGCCCAAACCAGGGGTTACGGTTTCCCCAACTACGTAAGCTCGCATCCCCATATGCATGAGCCGCATGGCCAGCGAGCGCATCATGAACCCCGATCGCCCAGCCCCTGCTACGAATACCTTATTCGCAGCAGCGATGGAGTGGATCAGCTGTTCTGATTCGGTATCGCTGATTAGCTGCGGAACGAATTGCAGTTCCTTGATAACCTCGGATAAATATTGAGAGGTTTCCATGGGGATTAACCTTGTTTGATGAGCTGTTGCATTTGTGAAGCTACAGCCTTTTTGTCGTCTTCGCCAGTAATTCCGCCGCCTACGATAACCAGATCCGGTTGAGCCTGTACTACTTCAGCCAATGTACTCAGCTTGATACCGCCGGCTACGGCTGTTTTGGAGTTTTTTACGACTTTTTTGACGGTTTGCAATGCTTCGAATGGACTTTGTCCTTCCGCTTGCAGATCGTAGCCAGTATGCACACAGATGTAGTCAACACCTAAAGCATCGATTTCTTTCG
Source organism: Paenibacillus sp. N119s (assembly GCF_059447605.1). Classification (NCBI taxonomy): domain Bacteria; kingdom Bacillati; phylum Bacillota; class Bacilli; order Caryophanales; family Paenibacillaceae; genus Paenibacillus; species Paenibacillus sp. N119s. The sequence goes on from NZ_JCAJRU010000185.1 coordinate 2,276, forward strand.
CACGTTGCTCCAGATTTTTAACACCGATCATGTCCACCAGGATTTTTTTGCCGCCTTGTTTTTTAGCTTCTTCTACCGCACCTTTAATCGTTGCATCTTCAGCTACAGCCAAAATCGTAACGATATCTGCACCAGCCTCGGAAGCTTTCAACACTTCATAGCCCCCTGCGTCCATAACCTTCAGGTCAGCCAGTACTTTTAGATTGGGAAATGCTTCTTTCATTGCTTTTACAGCATGAAGTCCTTCATTGATGACAATCGGCGTACCGATTTCTACGATATCAATATACGATTCCACTTCTTTTACCAATGCAATCCCTTGCGGGATATCTACTAAGTCTAAAGCCAATTGAAGTTCCATGTTATTAACTTCACTCCTTAAGTGAATTGTATTTGGATGAACAGGTACATGCTTTTGTTGGGCTGTACTCTATAACTTTGCTTCGTGCACAGGTTTGATTGTAAGGCCCTGGTATTCGGTTGAAAAGTACGCACTAATTCGTAACGTAGTTACCCTGACGATACTATAGATCATAAAAACCACTCATAAGAGAGCCGACAATTTGTCTTCTGTTACATTATTCCGATAATAAAATTCATCTATTCGTGACCAGTAAGTGTACACATCCATGTTAGGTTGCAAAAGTATGAATGTACAGATAATTGAATTGACTTCAAGTTAGGTTTTGACTATATTTTCAATATACTGGTATGTAAAAAGGGGAGCTAACAGCATAACTACCCTGAAGAATAGCCACTAGGCTAGGGGTGACCGTAATTTTCAGGATAGGGAGGCGGAGTCTAGTGGAAGAGGTCCTGAATCAAAGGGGAGCTATTTATTTGTTGTCGGACAACCACGAACTCGATAAAGCTTGTGAGTTGTTTAGAATCAGCTACACACATAATGATTGGGATGAAGCAAACAAGGTTGCGGATTATATGCATTCGTTGGCTGAAAGCCTGTATCACACCCAACTGAGAAATGCTGCGGACGGCAAGTACGAAACATTGGACACCAAACACCCGCTGGTATTTTATTATGCTTACAGCTATCTGGCGAAATCGATTTATTATCAGAATATAGGCCAGTATGAGAAAGCCAGAGATTATATTATGAAGTATAGCGAAATGGGCTGGTTTATGGGGCTGGATCAAAGCGGTCACGAAGAAGTAGAAAGATTCCGTTTTCTCGCCAAGGCCAATTTATATACGGTTGATTTACTTTTGGGGAAGAAGGAGCTTTTATCGGAATATGTCCAGTTTCTTCACGACAATGACGAGGAGCTACTACCAGGAATGGTGGGTATTGCCGAAGCCGCTAACTTGAATCATTGGGATATTGACGACCTGCTGAACGAGTTTGCCGATGATATTGAGATATTTGAAGGTTATGAAGATAGAGCAAACCGAGTATATTATTTGAAACTGGTCAGCCAATTAGCTATTTACCATCTAAAAAAGAAGCAGCACATCGTTGCTTTGAATTATATTCTTGTTTCTCTGAAGTTCTCTGTTGATGTAGAAACGGATGCTGATTTCAGGACACTGGTTGCACTGTTCGAGACTTTTCGAGATGAGGCAACACCGTCACAGCAAGAGCAATATCAAACCATTTTATTAAGGGCGCTTCATCATGAAAAAGGCATTAACCTCGATAACTATGGTCTTAGCGTTTCTTAGTGTTGTTTGAGTTTAGGGTTTCGATCGTCTGACCCAGTAGGGATTTTGTAAATAAGGGGAGCACACTTTTACGCAATTTGCGGATCAGTGGGCTCCCCTTGCTCATGCTAATACATCATTTATTTACAATATAGGAAGTCAGGTTATCGGCTAGATACTGCATCGTTTCGCTCGCCTTTTGCATACGCTCCATGACCTCGGTAAAAGTGCTTACCAGAGTCGCCTGTTCTTGAGAGGAAGCAACAATTTGCTCTATTTCCTGCTCCATTTGACGAATGGAGTTCTGTACATCCTTTAGAGCTCCCTCAATATCGACCGTCGCTTTTTTGGACTCTACAGATAGCTTGCGTACTTCTTGAGCAACGACACCGAAGCCGGCTCCTGCTTCTCCGACACGTGCGGCTTCAATCGCGGCATTGAGTCCAAGCAGGTTGGTTTGATCGGAAATTTCCTTGATGAATACAGCAACCTGATTGATTTTACCCGAGTTTTGTACGGCAAATTGGGTGTTCTTCAAAATGTGTTCACTGGTAGCTTGTAACTCCTGCGAATGCGCTGTTACTTGCTGCACCATCTCAATGAGCTGCTCGGTAACGGAGCGGTTTTCAGATACGATTTGATCCAGTTGATTTTTGTTAGTCAAATTATAGGAGGCGGCAAACGCTGCAATGACTTCTCCTTTATCATCAAACACAGGAATACTGATCATATCAAGAGGATATCCCAGCACTTCAGCCGGAATGTGAGTCAAGCTGGCCTCATGTCCATTTTTAAGCATGGCGAAATTTTTATAGCCCTCGAGCAGCTCTGAGCCTGTTTCAAAGCCAAGGTCCATACCCTCCGATTGGCTATAGGCCAGAACGTGAGTACGATCGAAGAGGGCAAGAGTAACCTTCTCCCGCATAATCTGTTGTATATAGGGGATGGCAGCAATTAATGCATCTATTGTATTCAAGTGGAGGACCTACCTTTCTTTACTAAGTATATTTTTTATAGTCCTATATATTTGTCGGTGTAAAGACGGATAAAAGTTATAAAGGTATTCAATGTTTAAAGAAAAGTGAGCATTTCAGAAAAAAAGGCATATCGTTTCACATCGAAACAATATGCCTTCGTATTTAATCTGAACGTGTCAGTGCTGTGTGTATAAGCGGTTTACTTGCCGCGCTGCTCGAACAATTGTGCAATCTCTACAATCACCTTGGTTGCAAGCACCATGTTGTCCACCGACACATACTCGTACTTACCATGATAGTTCTCCCCACCTGTGAAAATATTCGGTGTAGGCAGCCCCATATAGGACAGCTGTGAACCGTCTGTGCCTCCACGAATGGGCTTGATAATGGGTTCAATATTCAGCTTCGTCATTGCTTCATGAGCGATATCGACGATATGCTTGACAGGCTCGATTTTCTCTTTCATGTTGTAGTACTGGTCTCTCAGCTCCAGCGTAATCCGGTTTTCTCCATAGGCAGCCTGGAGCTCTTTTACGATATTTGTCAAATAAGCTTTCCGGTTCTCAAAGCTCTTACGATCAAAATCACGGATGATATAGTGCAGTTTGGCTTGTTCTGCTGTGCCTGTAAACTCCGACAGATGATAGAAGCCATCATATCCGTCTGTATATTCCGGCGCTTCATTCGCAGGTAATCTGCTGTGCAGCTCCATAGCGATTTTGGCCGCGTGGATCATTTTGTTTTTTGCCGTACCGGGATGCACATTCACACCGTGAATGGTAATATGAGCAGCTGCGGCATTGAAGCTCTCATATTCCAGCTCTCCAAGTGGTCCGCCGTCTACTGTATAAGCATATTCAGCGCCAAAAGCGGCTACATCAAAGCGTTCAGGTCCTCTTCCAATCTCTTCGTCCGGTGTAAAAGCAACGCGAATTTTGCCATGTTTAATTTCTGGATGATCTATCAGATAGTGGATTGCTGTCATGATTTCTGCGATGCCAGCTTTATTGTCTGCACCTAGTAGGGTGGTACCATCTGTTGTGATCAGGGTGTGGCCTTTATATTGAGTCAATTCGGGAAACTCACGTGGGGAAAGGACTACACCAAGCGAGGCATTCAGTGTGATATCGCCCCCGTCATAGTTTTCCGTCAACTGTGGTTTCACTCCTGCTCCAGTGAGCTCGGTAGCCGTATCGAGGTGGGCCAGAAAACCAATGACGGGAACCTCCTTATCCGTATTGGAGGGGAGAGTTGCCATCACATAACCATGTTCATCAATGGTTACGTCTGTCATGCCGATGGCTTTTAGTTCGTCTACCAGAAGGTTGCCCAATGTGAGCTGTCCGGGTGTAGTGGGGCAAGTGTGACTGCTTTCGTCGGATTGGGTATCTACCTGAACATAGGTAGTCAGGCGATCAATCAGTTCCTGTTTCATGTGGTTATCCTCCTTGGACCTTTTCTATTATGGTATGTATTTTATCATGATTAGACTTAAAATATGATATACCATCTGAGACTTCCATGATCTAAAAAGGAGTATTCCGTAGATTCCTTTTAACATATATAGGATACTTTAATCTACGAATCTTTTAAATTGTGCCTTATTACTGAGTCACTTAACGTTACGTTCATAGATTTGAAGCATAGAATACACTATCAAAAGCAAGGGAGGTGAGTTCTATGGCAATCCTTTTACCTTCGCAAATTTACAATCTTGCTGCTGGTGTAGGTGAATCTTTTTTTGAAAACCTGAGAGGCGGTAATAATGCTACAATTACCGTGAATAATTTCGGTGCCAATCCGGTGAATCTTGTGGTTACCCGTGTTAACGCTCCTGTGATCACTTATACTATTCCGGCGGGCAATAGTCTTACGTTAGAAGTTGCTTTGCTGCTGGTAGCCGCTCTCCAAGCTACTCCAGCTGGAGCAGTAACAGGTACCATCCAAATTGCTACTGCTGATTTTTAATCTGTAACGACTTGACCCTCTAACTCTAGCTTTGCCGAAAGGCAAGGTTAGGGTTTTTTTTTATTGTTTGGAAATTTTCTGAAACTTTTTTCAGGTTGTACCGATATATACATATGGCATCGTAAATAACACATCGAAAAGGAGTACCCTGTATGAGCTTTAGCAACCCGGTTTTACGTGATGACATCTTTTTGCGTGAAGATGAAAGAGAAGCTAGCGAACAACGTATGACTATCGGAGGAACGGTGAACAAAACGTTGCTTCTGCTAGTCCTGCTCATCGTCTCTGCCAGTATTACCTGGTATATGACCTATCAAGGAACCATAGAGGTGCTATCGTTGATGACGGCAGGCCTTTTTGGGATGGCAGGCATAGCACTTGCGATATCCTTTTTTCCAAAAACGGCTCCATTACTTGCACCTGTATATGCGATTCTGAGTGGCTTTGCTTTAGGTGGCGTTTCTGCTTTTATGGAATATGAGTACCCTGGAATTGTAGTTAATGCCATTTTGCTGACTGTGGGTATCTTGTTCTTGATGCTCTTTATGTATACACAACGAATCATCAAGGTGACACGTGGCTTTATCTCATTTGTTGTCCTATGTACGATGGCGATTTTTCTGGTGACGTTGGTTGACTTTATTTTGAATTTTTTCGGTATGAATGTTCCGTATATCCATGAAACGGGCTGGGTGGGTATTGGCATTAGTTTATTTGTCGTCATCATAGCCGCTTTGAATCTGCTCGTAGATTTTAATTACATTGAGGAACAAGCTGATCAAGGCGCACCCAAATATATGGAATGGTATGGATCATTTGCATTGCTGGTAACTTTAGTGTGGCTATATGTACGAATATTGGATCTATTATCCAAATTTAGCGAGAGAGACTAAGGTTTGCGATGACTTCATATAGTTTAATAGGCAAGAACAGAAGGACGGCTGAATGTCGTCCTTTTTTGTATAAAAGAAGCGGTTTAAAAAATGCATTTTACGTTAAATACATAGAAGTTGGGTAAACATAGAGGATAGACAGGGGAGGAGTGAAATAAATGTATCAAGTGGTGCTGGTGAGGCATGGAGAAAGTGTGTATAACCAACAAAACCTGTTTACAGGCTGGACGGATGTCGATCTGACTGAAAAGGGAACTCATGAAGCCATCGAGGCAGGACGTATCCTCAAGGAGGCTGGGTATACGTTTGATTTGGCATTTGCTTCTGTACTTAAGCGTTCAATCCGCACGTTGTATCATATCTTGGATGAGCTGGATCATCTGTGGATACCCGTGCAGAAGTCATGGAAGCTGAATGAACGTCACTACGGTGCTCTTCAGGGACTTAGCAAGCTGGATTCGGCCGTCCAATATGGCGAGGAACAGGTTCATATTTGGCGGCGTAGCCTGACCGTGCGACCTCCTATGTTGGACGCGCAGGATGAACGGAGTCCACATCGGGAAGAGCGCTATCGCCATATCAAGCCCGAGGAGCTGCCGCTCGGGGAGAGTCTGGAAGATACTGTGCATCGGGTCGGTGAGTTTTGGAAGCAACGGATTGTGCCGTTGATTCTTAAAAAGGACCGGGTTATTATTTCTGCACACGGTAATACCTTAAGGGCCTTGATCAAGTATATGGAAAATCTGGATGAGACTGCGCTGCTGGATTTGAACATTCCCACAGGCATTCCACTGGTGTATGAGCTGGATGATCATATCGATCCTATCCGGCGCTTCTATCTTGGTGATCCGAGTCATGTAGAGGCAAAGAAACAGGCGGTGGCCAACCAAAGCAAGGTGACGGAATGACTTCCCATACAACAAAGAGGACAGGACGCTTGCTTGCATCCTGTCCTCTTTGTTGTTGATACACATTAAGTGTTCGCAGTGTTCGCAGTATCCTCTGCATTCAGGCTGTCTTCCTCAGTAGGAAGTGCCCATACCGATACACTGCCGGCACGAACGGGAAATATGCCGTAGCCATCCTGTTCGATTTTTACAGTATGATCGTGATGTCCGGTCAAATCGATCCATTTCTCCCCGGCACGTTTTTTACCCACAAACATTCGCTTTTCCCCGTCACCTGCGTTGGTAATCACCACGGCACATCCGGAGCCGTGCAGTTCAGGGACACCCTGACGAACCCATCCAATCGTATGGGGATCATCAAAATAATCTTTTTGCTCACCATAGGCTTTGTGGTACCGCGCATATAGGAGTGGGTCTAGCTCAGCCTGCTTGCCTTTCACAGGCGTTTGTCCCCGGATACCGTAGTAATCCCCGTAGAATACGCAAGGATAACCATCTTTGCGCAGTAGGATGAGTGCATAGGCACTGGGCTTGAACCAGTCCTCCACCCAAGATTCGAGCGCTTCGTGCGGCTGGGAATCATGATTATCGACAAAAGTAACCGAGTTCAGGGGATGGGTATGAACCAGCGTATCCTCGAAAATGGTGCTTAAATCGAAATCCTTACCACCCAAGGAAGCGCTATGTAGTTTGTAGTGGAGGGATACGTCGAACAGGTCAATTTTATAATCAATGGTATCCAGAAACTTTTGACACGACTCCAGATCCGGTTTCCAAAACTCGCCTACCATATAGAAATCCTGCCCACGCTTTTTAATCATTTCTGTGGCAAACTCCCGTACAAATTCATGATTGATATGCTTGATGGCATCCAGACGGAATCCATTGCATTGCAGGGTGTCCACCAGCCATTTGCCCCAGCGAATCATTTCCTTGCGCACATCCTGATGATTATAGTCAATATTGGCGAACATTAAATAATCATAATTGCCGAATTCATCATCTACATGATCGCTCCAGTTTTTATTTTTGCCTAAAATGCGATAGATTCCTGTCCGGTCCTGACTTGCATCGTAATCCGTTCCGTTAAAATGTTCGAAATTCCATTGAAATGTGGAATACTGACCTTGTCGGCCGGGAAATGTAAATTTAGTCCAGCCTTCGATATCAAAGGGCTCAGAAATGACCTCGTTGCGGTTATCCGGGTTGACCTCGACAACCTTGAATACCTCGGTCTCATCCGCACCAGCCTTATGGTTCATGACCAGATCGACGTAGACGGCAACACCGTGGCGAACACAGGCCGCTACAGCTTCCAGCAGGTCTTCCTTGGTGCCGTATTTGGTGCGTACTGCACCTTTTTGGTCAAATTCGCCCAGATCATAAAGGTCATAGACGCCGTAACCCGTATCCTCGGGCGATTGGCCTTTGGTGACAGGTGGAATCCATATCGCGTCAATTCCTTTGGCCTTCAGTTCCGGTGCCAGGCGAGCGAGCTTTTTCCAGTGAGAACCGTCAGCTTCGACATTCCACTCGAAAAATTGCATCATCGTATGGTTCCTTTTCATATGCGTCCCTCCTTCATATATAACAAGTTACCCACCAAGTGAGGGGGGCTAAACGTCTGATGGCTAATATGATGTGGATGCAGGACATGGATCGTTGTATAACGTATGCTAAATCATTAAAATTTGTTATACCTGGAGTGACCAGACCGACTCAATACCTAGAAAAGAAAACGTGAAAACGTTAAAATAAGTGTAACTTAGCAATAGATCGGATTTCAGGCAAACCATGAAACTTGAACAAGAGAGGGAAGGAGA
>NZ_JCAJRU010000186.1:0-10486 GCF_059447605.1 Paenibacillus sp. N119s
AGACATTCACGACCGTAGCCACATAGTGGATGGACTTCATACGTCCCTCTACTTTAAAGCTGTCTACACCCACATCAATCAGATCAGGGATATTCTCAATCATACACAGATCCTTAGACCCCATAGAAAAAGCATTATCACTCTCTTCAAACAATGGAAGCTGGTTAACGCCGAGCTGGAACTGTTTTAGTACATTGTTATCCTGTGCCTCTTCCTCAGATATCCAAACCTCACCTGGGCGGGCATCTTCAAACAAATCATATTTCCAACGGCAAGACTGACAACAACCACCACGATTAGAATCCCGGTCTGTAAAGTGATTGGACAACACGCAGCGACCGGAGAATGAAGAGCACATCGCACCATGGACAAAAGCTTCGATTTCGATATCCACATGCTTTTTAATTTCTTCGATTTCCTCCAAGCTGGTTTCACGTCCTAGTACCACACGCGGCAGTCCCTCGTCTTTCCAGAACTTTACCGCTTGCCAATTCAGCGTGGACTGCTGTGTGCTCAAATGTACTTCTAATCCGGGAACTGCCCGCAATGCCACAGATACGATGGCCGGATCAGCAACGATAACCGCATGAATTCCCACTTCGTACAGATTACGCAGGTATTCCTCGATTCCGGCAATATCTTCATTGTGAGCATAGATATTAGTCGCCACAAGCACCTTCGCACCGTACTTGTTGGCGAATTCTACACCTTCACGCATTTCTTCAAAGCTGAAATTATCGGCGTTAGAACGCAGACCGTATTTTTGCCCACCAATATATACAGCATCCGCGCCATAGTGAACGGCAAACTTCAGCTTTTCTAGATTTCCGGCAGGAGCCAACAGCTCCGGCTTATCCAAACGATTTCGTTTACCTGTATATTTTCTCGTTTTGGTGATCGTTCCCATGACGTTCCCCCCTCTGTAAAATCATTTTTGTAATTAATAAACCTGCTCTTTGTAGAAAAATCCGAAGGAAAGTTCCCGTTCAGGGTCTTGCAGACGGCGCACTTCATCCAGCCAGCTTTCATCATAAACATAAGCATCTGGGTCGGCTGTATAACTATCTATTGCTTTACGATAAGCACGGACAACTGCCTCATTGTAAGCGGTAGGTTTCAACAAGCCCTCGATTTTAAAGCTATGCACGCCCGCCTCCATCAAAATATGCAGGTCCTCCATAATACAAAAATCATCCGAACTCATAATATGTGTACCGTTGATATCTTCATAAATCGGGAACTTCTCTTCCTGCCGCTCCGCTTCAATCAGAAACAAACCACGTCCTCTGCCGAGATCACCTTCTACCGTGCGACCCTGGTGCAGCATATAGCTTTGAACAAGCTTACGCTTGGAGTGATAAATATTAGTCATTCCATGTACCTGAACCTGTGCTTCTATATTCAACTTTGGAATCATTTCCGTAATCTCATCCATACTGAGCTCACGAGCCAAGATGACACGTGATGCCCCTTTTTCGCCCCAATAGTTGGCGGTTGCGAAGTTGGTAGAAATCATCTCTCCGTTCCAGAAAAGTTTCAGATGAGGAGCATATTCCTTCACCGCCATGAGCACTGCTGGATCGTTAAACTCAATGGCGTCTATGCCGCATTCAGCTATGGTCTGCACATACTTCGGAAGAAGTGGCAACAGCTCGTTCGTCATCAAATTCGTCATAGATACATATACCTGTGCAGCATGCTTCCGTGCTTCTTCCACAACCTCACGGATTTGGTCCGGTGTAAAATTTCCTGGCAACCGCATTCCAAAGCGGTCATCTCCAATCAGCAATGCATTAGCTCCAGCCTCCAGCATATGGCGGGCATCCTCCGGAGAGCTGGCAGTTGCCAGCAGTTCGGGTTTGTAAGCCATAGGCTCACCTCCTAATTTGTCTTACGGTTACTTACCTGAATGTTATGCAAATGTTCTTTATACGTTTTGGCAAACAAATGTTTATGTGTTCCATCTTTTTTAGTCACATAAAATAAATAATCTGTAGCTTTCGGCTCTAGAGCTGCCACTACTGATTTCAGACTGGGACTTGCAATCGGTCCTGGTGGAAGTCCCTGATGCATATACGTATTATACGGACTTTCTACAGCCAAATCCTTGTAATACAGTCGTTCCTTTTGCTTGTCCAGCATATATTGAACTGTAGCATCAATTTCCAGCTTTTTATCCTGTTGTAGACGGTTATAAATAACTCCAGCTACGATAGGCCGCTCATCATCTACAACCACCTCGCGCTCTACCAGAGAAGCAACCGTCAGCAACTGATGCAGTGTTTCACCTCGTTGCTGCAGGTGAGCATCCAAGTCAGAAATAGTATTCAGACGTTTTTGCGTCTGCTCTAGCATCGTCTGAATAATATCCTTGGTCGTGCTTCCTTTTTTCAGTTCATAGGTTTCTGGGAAAAGATAGCCTTCCAGCGCATAGCGAAGCCCCGCCTGCTTGGGTATGTCCCGCACTAGCGCGACGTCAAAAGCGGACGGATCGTTGGCTAGCTGCAAAAATTGCTGCCGGTCTGCCAGTCCTTCCTTTTGCAGCTTATCAGCCATCTGTCTAATCGTAAAACCCTCCGGAATTGTAAAACGAATCATTTCCTCTTTGACTACGTCCCCGTCCGATAGCTTGGCAATCAGCTGATCAAAGGTTAAGCCAGGCTTCGCCTCATATTTTCCAGCCTGAAATGCTTTGCCTTGCTGTTTGAATTTTACATAAGCCTTAAACACAAGCGCGTTACGTATAAGTCCTTTTTGCTCCAGCGTATCTGCAATAGCCGATGTTCCCGTACCCCTTACCACCGTAAAAGCAACGGGTTGTGTTTTCGGCTGAACAGGCTGCATGGCATTCCATATATAGAGGGTTGCACCTCCTGCTATACAAACAAGCAGTAGAAGCAACGTAAGCATCCTTGTCCTTCGCTTCACATCCACCCAACTCCTTCACAGCCAAAAAGGGCGGACTCGTCTCCGCCCTTTCAGGTTTGATCTCCTCGTTATCCAGACTTACAGCTCTTCCGGCAACGTACATTCGTCGTACAGCTCGGAAATATCTTCCCATTCATCGTCATCTTCAATGGTGGTGATGGAGATTTCGCCGCCTGTGGATGAGCTTACATGATATAATTCATGTTCGCCAGCAGCAGCACCAGGTCTACGCAAAACGGCGTACCGTTGCTCGCCTACCTTGAACTCTGCTTCCAACTCCATGCGTATCGCATGCCCCTGTTCATCCTGCAACTCTACATCGCCGTCAAACGCTTCCTTCAAATCAGAGGTCCAACTCAGGTCTTCACGTGAATAACTCGTCATTTCCCGTCTTCCTCTTCTTCTTCCTCTACAAATGTATTAAAGGTCTCTTCGACGATTTCCCATTCGGCATCGTCTTGGATCACAAACAATTTAATATCATCGCCTTCTTCTTCGTAGCGGAAGGCGTACACATCGGACTCATCAGCTTCAGGGTCCACTGGCGCAACCATCATGTACTTTGCTTCGGAACCATCTACCTCAAACTTCATAATGACCTCGAACTCTTCCTCGTTGCCCTCGTCATCGGCAATATAAATAATTTCCGGCTCTTCTTCCATACCCACTTGATTTTCAGCCATTACGAAATCCCCCTCACCTTGTACTGTGTGCGTCCAAATAATTTTGCAAGATCAGGCTTGCGGCCAGCTTATCTACCACCTGCTTGCGTTTTTTGCGGCTGACGTCGGCCTCCAGAAGCGCACGCTCTGCCGAACGCGTCGTCAGCCGTTCATCCCAAAGGTGAACGGGTAAACCCAGTAACTCCTTGAGCCGGTTCGCAAACTCAATGCAAATCTCACCGCGTGGACCCACGGTTCCGTTCATATTTTTCGGCAAGCCTACAACTACCTCGCCAATTTCATGTTCACGAACCAAATTTGCAATTTTACCGAACTCGCTGTCGTCACCACGTCGTTCTATGACTTCCAATCCTTGGGCGGTCCAGCCGAAGGCATCACTTACGGCGATCCCAATTCGGCGATCCCCGTAATCCAATCCCATTACTTTCATGCCTGTCTCCTAACGGTGCTTAGCGAGATAGAAACGAACCAGCTCTTCAATCAATTCATCGCGTTCTTTTTTACGCACCAGGCTTCTGGCATTATTATGCCTTGGCACATAAGCCGGATCACCGGATAGCAAATACCCGACGATTTGATTGATTGGATTGTATTCTTTTTCTACCAGCGCATCATATACGGTCAACAAAATCTCCTGAGCAGAAGCTTCCTTCTCATCCGCTTTGACATTAAATTTGACCGTTTTGTCCATGGAATCCATTGTTGACACCTCGCTTTTACAAAACATGTGTACATGTTTATGCCAGCTTATTCTTTTATATCATACCATAAGCAAAGCCCTTCAAGGAAATGTCTAAGTCCGTTTTTTTCCAAAAACCCGCAAAATTTATCGAACTTTATCCTTGTGAGGCCGCTGACACTAGTTCATGTGCACGTTGAAGTGCTTGGTCCAGCTTGCTTCCATCCTTGCCTCCGGCTTGCGCCATGTCAGGCCGTCCGCCGCCACCGCCGCCGCATACAGCCGCAATTTCTTTAACGAGTTTGCCTGCATGAAGCCCTGCCTTGGTAAGCTCAGCCGGGACAGCAACGACAAAATTAACTTTGTCGTCCATTGCAGCGCCTAACACCAGCACAGCTGTAGGAAGCTTACTTTTCAGCTCATCAGCAATAGCACGTAGCGCATCCATGCTCGAAGCCTGCACGCGTGCAGCCAACAACTGTACTCCACCAGCCTGCACAACTTGATCGGTAAGCTGACCCGCCTCAATAGCACTCAGCTTGCTTTGCAGTGATTCATTTTCACGACTGAGGTCTTTAATTTGTTGCTGCAAAGATTCGATGCGTTTTGGCACCTCGGACAGCTTGGATTTAACAAGCCCAGCCGACACTTTCAACAGCTCCAATTGACCTTCCATATACTCAAATCCAAAACGGCCGGTCACTGCTTCAATACGACGCACACCTGATCCGATGCCGCTCTCGCTGACAAGCTTGAACAAGCCAATTTGCGAAGTATTGCTAACATGACATCCTCCGCACAGTTCGATGCTGTAATCACCAACTTTAACGACACGTACGATATCACCATATTTTTCACCAAACAGCGCCATCGCTCCAAGAGCTTTGGCTTCATCAATTGGCTTCAGTTCAATCGTCACATCCAGCTGGTTCCAGATGGCACGGTTAACCCGCAGTTCAATATCCGTTAGCTCTTCTGGAGTAATGCTTCCAAAATGAGAGAAGTCAAAACGCAGACGCCCAGGTTCTACCAAGGAACCCGCCTGATTGACATGGTCACCCAGCACTTCTTTAAGCGCTTTGTGAAGCAGATGCGTAGCCGTATGGTTTTTCTCAATTTCTCCGCGTGAAGCCTGATCCACTTCAGCTTTTACCGTATCACCTACGTTCAGCTCACCGGCTTCTACGACAACCTGATGCACATGCTGACCTTGCGGCGCCTTGAACAATCCTTCAACCTTCGCGGTTACCGTTCCGCCACGCAGTAAGCCATGGTCACTCACTTGCCCGCCGCTTTCGGCATAGAAAGGAGTCACATCCAGCACGACCTGACAGGACTTCCCTTCACTAACACTGTTCACCAGCATATCATCATATACAATCGCCACAATTTTTGACTCAGTTACGAGGTCATTATATCCAACAAAATCACTTTTAACCGCCAGATCCGCCAAAGCTCCGCCCTGAATCTTCATGCTGGCATTGTCTTGGTGAGCATCACGCGCACGTTGACGCTGTTCCTGCATCGCTTCATCAAAGCCTTCACGATCTACTTTCAAGCCCTGCTCGTCCGCATAATCCTCTGTGAGGTCAAATGGGAACCCATACGTATCATACAGTTTGAAAGCATCGGCTCCGCTAATAACATTACGGCCTTCGGCCTTTGCCTGAGCACTGATATCGGCCAAAATAGCTAATCCGTCTGTCAGTGTTTCATGGAAACGCTCTTCTTCTGTTTTAATCACTTTGATGATGAAATCACGCTTGTCCACGACCTCAGGGTAGTATACGCCCATGATATCCCCCACAGTTTCCACCAGTTCAAACATAAATGGACGGTTCATGCCCAACATTTTTCCATAACGAACAGCCCGGCGCAGCAAGCGGCGAATGACGTAACCCCGTCCTTCATTGGAAGGAAGAACACCGTCACCAATCGCAAAAGTAACGGTACGAACATGATCGGCAATGACCTTGAGAGCCACATCACTGTCCACATTGTCGTTATATTTAACGCCTGCCATCGCAGCCGTTTTCTGGATTAGTGGCTGGAAGATATCCGTATCAAAGTTGGAATCGACATTTTGCAAAATGGATGCAAACCGTTCCAAACCAGCCCCTGTATCTATATTTTTATTGGGAAGCGGCGTGTAGCTGCCATCTTTGTTATGGTTGAATTGTGAGAATACAAGGTTCCACACTTCCAGATAACGCTCATTTTCTCCCCCTGGATACATTTCAGGGTCTGTCATGTCGCTGCCATAGGCTTCGCCACGATCATAAAAAATTTCCGTACAAGGTCCGCAAGGGCCTTCCCCGATATCCCAGAAGTTATCCTCCAACTTGACGATACGTTCAGCCGGAAGTCCAACTTTTTCGTTCCACAGCTTGTACGCTTCTTCATCCTCAGGATATACCGTTACAGCCAGACGTTCCGGATCAAAGCCGATCCATTTCGGGTCTGTAAGAAACTCCCATGCCCATGTGATGACTTCTTCCTTAAAATAGTCGCCAATGGAAAAGTTACCGAGCATTTCGAAAAACGTATGGTGACGGCGCGTTTTACCAACATTTTCGATGTCGTTCGTCCGAATACATTTTTGCGAATTGGCGATACGTGGATTTTCTGGTTTTACACGTCCATCAAAATAAGGCTTAAGCGGCGCCATACCCGCATTAATCCACAGCAGGGAAGGATCTTTATGTGGAACAAGCGGTGCGCTTGGTTCAATCACATGCCCTTTGCTTTCAAAAAACTCCAGCCATTTGGAGCGGATTTCACTAGCTTTCATATAAGTAGCCTCCTAATTATGGTGTCACTGGTTTCTGGCACAGGCCATAAAAAATAGAAAAACGCCCCTGAACGGATCAGGGACGATTGTATCGCGGTACCACCCTGGTTATCGCCGTCCCTTCTGTACGAAATGCCACATGTGCAAGCGCACACCAACATCTGCTTAACGGACGATCGATCGCCTTGTTTTCACTGGTAACGGGAGCATCCCGGCGGGTTCAGCCCGCACTCCGAAATGAGCTTTCCCTACTGGATAAACACATTTAAACATACTCAATTCAGTATATCCGTGTCATTTAGCCGTGTCAACGCGATTTCAGACAGCATGCATACAGGCTATATACGAAACTAGATCGTTTTTCGCTTCACATAATAGGCAAAAAAATGCTGCAGCCCTACCTTCAAAACCGCCATCACAGGAACTGCCAAGATCAAGCCAGTGACTCCTGCAATTTCCCCACCCACCAGCAGTGCGAAAATAATAGATAACGGATGCAGATGCAGCGTGCGTCCCACCACTTGAGGAGATATCACATTACTTTCTAACACTTGAATACAGGCATTAACGACTACGACTAATAACACCATTTTTAAGGAAACCGTAGAAGCCATAATGACTGCCGGCGCAGCGCCCAAAAAGGGGCCCAAATAGGGGACAATATTAAAAAGAGCCACCACTCCGGCCAGCAGCAATGCATAAGGCATGCCAATTAGCATATATCCGATATAAGCCATCACGCCAATAATGACACATACCAGCAATTGGCCCCTCACATAGTTGCCAAGGGCCTGATCAATTTCTTTAAGCACCGATACAATCGCCTTACGACGAGACCGCGGGAGATAAGATACAATCGTCCGTTCAAATACGTCAAAATCCTTTAAAATATAAAAAATAAGAAAAGGAACAATGAACACATTGAACAGTATATTGATCATCCCACCGATGTTGTCCATAAAAGTAGAAATCCCAGTAGCCATCCGGTTCTCCAGTTGAAAAAACCATTGGTTCATCCCGGTCCGTACTCCTTGAGGTAAAATACCGTTGTCCATATTGGTCATCAGTCCCTGTGCATGCATAGTCAATTCAGGCAGATGCTCATTCAGCTCATCCAGTTGTTCAATGAACATTGGAATCAGATTCATCAAGATTACAATAAGACTGGTCAAAAACACAGCGTAAATGAGCAGGACAGCTACACTACGAGGCACCTTTCGCCCGCCCAGCATACTGACTACAGGATTAAGTACATAGGAGATGATCATCGCTACTGCAAATGGAGCAATGATTGTTTTCAAAAATTCATACAAATGCAAAAACAAAGGTCTCAGCAGCCAGATAAAATATAGAATGACAAGTCCCAGCAGCGTCCATATGCCGTACCGGAACAGTCTACTTTTCGTTAATTGGTCCATTTTGTGCCCCCTTACCGGACTAGCCTCCTTTAAGTATATGCCTGTACCTCCACTTTAATCCTTCCCGCCAGTCCGAGATGTCCCATAAATAACCATTGTGAAAAATTGATGAAAATGGATGAAAACAATAAACAAAGTCCTACGATCTGACGATATAAGTACAAAGCACTATCCTAAGCTTTCACATTTCTGAAACATCGGGGGGTCGTTACATGAACTTAAAAATGAAGCTTATTCTTCTTTTCACTTGCATTGTAATCGTTTCAGCAGGACCATTATCCGTCATTAGCATGACAAGTGTTAAAAATCAGGCCAACCATGATATCCAAGAACTTATGAGCAGCAAGGCTTCCGAAACTGTCAATCAGCTTGATGGATGGACAGGTGGCAAAGCCGCAATTATTGAAACATTAGCTGCGAGTCTGCAATCCAGCGATATTTCATCAGATGCCAAATCAGCATCTCTGAAAGCAGCTTTCCGCAACTATAAGGATCAAAATATTTCCAACGTTTATGCAGGCTTTGAAGATGGTGCTTACTGGGATGGATCTGGCTGGTTCGAAAAAGGTTATGATCCTCGCACTCGTCCGTGGTACAAGGACGCCAAAACTAAGGGAGAAATGTATTATTCCTCACCCTACGCTGATGCAGGCAGCAACGACTTCACCATTTCCATTGCCAAACCCCTTAAAGATTCCAACGGCTCAATCACCGGCGTAGTCAGCGAGGATATTATGCTCAACGACATGACCAAAATGATCAAAGGCATAGACCTGAACGGATTGGGCTACGCATTTCTGATTGACCAAAAGGGAGTCGTAATCGCGCATCCAGACAGCAAGCTGGCTGGCCAAAACCTCAAGGAGACCCCGGAGTTAGGATCATCCACCGCGACCCTGCTTAGCACAGCCTCGGGAAAAACAGACTATAGCTACAACGGCAGTGACCGTCAGCTTTATTTTAAAAAAATGCCTAGCACAGGCTGGATTGTAGGCCTGTCTATTTCTAAAGATATTGCTTTTCAGGAGTATTACTCCACTCGTAATCAGTTGATTATTACGGTTGCTATCATTTTAGTCGTTGCTATGCTGCTGGCGACCTGGGCGGCCAACAACTTTATCAAGCCGATTCGCAGACTCCAAGCCAATGTCAAACGGATAGCTGAAGGCGATATGACCGCTCGTGTGGATATTAAGGGTAAAGATGAAATTGCCAGCCTGGGGACAGATTTTAACCTCATGTCAGACAATCTCACTCACCTGTTGCGTAAGGTATCAGATACAGCTAGCGATGTCAGTTCCGCTTCCCATGATATGCATCAACACGCCAAAGATACGGGAACCATTGCCTCACAAATTTCCAGTGCAGTTCAGGAGTTGGCTCAAGGAGCAAGCGACCAAGCTGAGGCCGTATATTCCGGTTCTGAAAAGCTGACACACATGACAGGCTCCATCAACCAGATTGGCGAAAGTGTCAAACGAACCCAAACTGCTGTATTCGAAACAGATTCTGCTGTGCTGGCCGGATATGAAACGGCAGAGCGTCAAGCGAAATTGGCAGCCGAGTCCAGACAAACCACCACTGCGGCAGGAGAAGCGGTAGATTCACTCACGCTGAAAACTCAGGATATTGAGCGGCTGGCCGGAGCCATCCACGATATCGCTGCCCAAACAAATCTGCTGGCCCTCAATGCATCCATCGAAGCGGCACGGGCCGGGGAACACGGACGAGGTTTTGCCGTCGTCGCGGGAGAAGTGAGAAAGCTAGCCGAACAAGCGGGCAATTCCAGTGACAATATCATGAGTAAGCTGGAAGAAATTAAAATTGCGGGAGTACAAAGCGCAGAGGAAATGAAGAAGGCTCTTGCTGTGACTGTAGAACAGGAACATGCTGCTATCGCAACGAGACAGGCGTTTGAATCCATACGTGGGGCATCTCAGCATATGCTTGCCCAAATTGAGGACGTTTCTGCCGCTGCAGATCATCT